>DAISKM010000462.1:0-3167 GCA_036820945.1 Pseudolabrys sp. | reverse complement strand
GCGGAAGCAAAGCAGGCCGGTTACAAAATTACGGCAGACGAGCCGATCGAAGGATGCGAGAGACGTAACATCGACGATCCGTTCGGCAATCGAATCGAACTAATCGAGCCGCACGCTCGATGACAGCTCACTGCGGGCAGATATAGCCCGGTCCACTTGGGCTCTTGAAACAGCCGACCGATTCCGGCAGCAGCAATTTCGGCAGATAAAGGACGATGTCGGGGAACAGCACCGTAAAGGCGATGGCGACGAAGAACACGACATAGATTGGCAGCGAAGCAAACATTGCCCGCGAGAATGCAACGCCGACAAATTTCGAGGCCACCAATAGCGACAGACCGTAAGGCGGTGTGATCAGACCGAAAACGAGCGTCGTGATTAGAACCACGCCCATGTGGAGTGGGTTGATATTACCCAGTTCGTTGAGCTTGATGACGATCGGCATGAAGATGATGATGGCCGGAACCGCATCCATGAAATCTCCGATCACGATGAACAGCAGCACCAGCAGCAGCATGATGATGCGGCCATCATGTCCGGCGACCAGTTCTATCCACCCCGAGACGATATCGGGCCCGCGCAAATAGGCCAGCATCCAGCCGAAGGCGGACGCGGCCGCGACCAACGCCAGCGGGATTGAATAGAGCAAGCCGGTGTACACAAAGTCGCGCGGCAGGTTCGGGATATGACCGCGGGCGAGGAGCGGCACCAGCACCAGCAGGATGTAGACCGAGGCCACCATGCCGGCCTCGGTCGGCGTGAACCATCCGGTCAGGATGCCCCCCATGATGATCAATGGGATCATCAGCGGCAGTATGGAGGCGCGTACCGCATCGGCGAATTCGCAAAGCGAAGCGCGTGGCTTCTTGAGACCGACAGGGCCGAAAAAGTGGGAATAGATCATCAATCCAATGCCGACGACGAAGCCAGGCGCGATGCCGGCCAGAAACAGCCCGCCGATCGAGACATTGCCGGTCGCGCCGTAGACCACTGCCATGATGCTCGGCGGGATGAGGTTGGCCATGGTCGAGGCGCAGGCAATGAGCGCTGATGTAAAGGCCCGGTCATAGCCCTCCCGGGTCATTTCCGGCGCGACCGTGCGGCTCAGCACAGCGACATCCGCCGTGGATGAACCGGAAATGCCTGCGAAAAACATGCTGAACAAAGTGACGACCTGGGCCAGGCCACCCCGCATGTGGCCGACCATGGTCTGCGCCAGCCGGATCATCCGGTTGGTGACGTCGGCCGAGGTCATCAATTCACCGACCAGCAGGAAGAACGGCACCGCCAGCAGGATTTCGGAATCGATGCCATGGAACATTTGCCCGATCATCGACTGCATGCTGATCGGGGTGAGAGCGCAGGCGACGAGCACCCCTGCCATCAATGCAAATGCAACCGGCACGCCCATATAGCCAAAGATCAGAAAAAGGGCCGTCATCAGCAGAAGGATCATGCCGTTCGTCATTTCACGATCCCCGCAAAATCGTCGGCGTCTTCAGGGCCCTCGAAGCCGTGACGCCAGCCATTGACCAATTGCTCGACGCAGAACAACACGATCAGCGCGCCGGCAATCGGCACGCTGGCGGTGTAGGTCGCGAGCGGAATCAGTGAAGGCGCTCGAAAGCTGCCGAGATCGTTCATGAAGTTCTGGATGCCGAACACCACCATCGCCAGGGCGACCGATAAAATAACAAGCCGGTTAAACGTCTCCAGAAACGTGCGTGTTGACCCGCTCAGGCGCTTGGTGATCTCGACCAGATTGAGATGGTCGATGCGCCGTGTTGCCACGGCCATTCCGATGAAGACTCCCCAGGCGAAGAACCCCGTGGTGACGAGTTGCAGCCAGAGGAACGGAGTTCCGATCGTGCGCGTCACGACGTCGAGGAACACCGAACAAGTGAAACCTCCGATCGACACGCCGCACAGCACCATCAGGACATGCTCGAGCGGATCCAGCACCTGCCATTTCAGGTGCCGGTGGCGCGCGACCACGAGCGGTGGCTTGGCCAAAAGTCCCCCCAACAGTCAGGTGGCATGCGATGGGCGGCGATTTCGCGTCGCCGCCCAGGCCGCAAGCTACGATTGGATCATTTAACGTTGCGAACGAGCTCGAGAATCTTCACCGCGTGCGGACCAAGCTCCTTGGCGAGCTGATCCTGGATTGGCTTGGCATTGGCCATGAAGCCCGACTTGTCGACGTTTTCGACAATCTTGACGCCCATCGTCTTGAGCTTCGCGGCCGAATCCGCCTCCAGCTTGAGCCCGAGCGCCGGCTCTTTCATGGCGACCTCGTCGGCGGCGGCCTGCACCCATTGCTGTTCCTGCGGGCTGAGGCTCTTCCAGGTTTTATCGCTGACCCAGAGGCAGTTGTTGTTCGCCTCATGCTCGGTCATCGAGAGCACCGGCGCCACCTCGTAGTGCTTGTTGGCCATGTAGACGTTGACGCCATTCTCCGCGACGTTGACAACGCCGGTCTGCAACGAGGTGTAGACCTCGCCGAACGGCATGTGGACGGTCTGCGCACCATAGGCCGGGAAATGCGTATCCTCGGTTTTGGTCGCTTGGACACGGATCTTCTCGCCTTTGATGTCGGCGACCGACTTGATCTCTTTCTTCGAATACATGTTGCGCAGGCCCATCGTGAGCAGGCCAAGCACCTGCGCGCCCTGCACCGAATCGGCGATCATCGTGCGGAATGCCTTCGACACCTCCGGATCGGCGAGTGACTTGGCAAGGTGATCCTTGTCGCGGAACAGGAAGTGCAGCGAGAAGACGCCGGCCTGCGGCGCCACCGTGGAAGCATTGGCGGTGGAGGTGATGACGAAGTCGATATCGCCGGTGCGAAGTTTCTGTAGCATCACCGGCTCCTGGCCGAGCTGCGCGCCGGGGAATTGATCGATGCTCAGCTTGCCGCCGCTCACTTCCTTGAGCTTGGCCTCGAATATATCGGCCGCGATGCCGTAAGCCGTCGAGCGCGGTTGATCGTACCCAAATGTAAATTTTCGTTGCGCATTCGCATCGGGTGACATGCCAATCGCGATGACACCAATGACAAACGCCGCGCATCCGAATTTTGTGATGGCACTCCTCATAAGCACCCCCCTTGTCATTTTGTTTTTGCGTTTTAGGCAGCAGTCAGAGCGAATCTTCTCCGGTGGACGCGG
>DAISKM010000461.1:0-3442 GCA_036820945.1 Pseudolabrys sp. | reverse complement strand
CGCCATGGCTGGTGTTCGGCGGGATGATCCGCACGGTGTCGATGACCGGTCTGGAACCGGGACTAAGTCCGTTCGTAACCGCTCTTGAGGAAGAAGGCTTTAGCGATGCGATGTCCGCACATTTGGTTGAAAGCTTCGCCCGCAATTTCATGCACATCACGGATGCCTGGCAAGAGAGCGGCTTCGGCGCGGTGGCCAAGAGCTATCTTCAACGTTTGCCGCGCGAACAAGGCGTTCGTCGTGACATCGATGAGAACGGCGATCTGCTGATCCGCAAAATGGGCAAGGTCGACGTGGTGAAACAAAAGCTTCTGCCGCGCCTCGATCAGCCGGCCTGGTTCGATGCCAAGACCAGAGGACCGCGGGCATGAAGCTTCTCCGCACGATACGGCTCGATGCATCGGATACCTTTGTATTCGAAAAAGCGGCGGAGCCGGGCGAATGGGCCGTGTCGGGCGCCTTTGCGTTCTGGAATCGTGATGCAGCGTCACTGGAAGGCAAGGCGCGGTCAGCGTTTCGCAGCGGATTTCTCGGTGTATCGAGCCTTGGTTGGTCGACGCTGGTGCAGATTGTTGCGGCGAACGACAAAGATCGACGGGATATCGTCGACACCCTGGCAAGACAGTTGGTGTCCGGGTTCGGAGCGCCAACGATCGAGGACGCGCTTGCGGCTGCGGAGGAGGAAGTAGCCTTCGTTGAGTCACTGTGTTCACAACCGCAAGACACACTTGTCGCTGTGCACCGCACATTCGAAGACGGTGCAGTGAAAGAGTCTTTCCGCACACTGCGTCCGCGCAACGGACCCAAACCCGTACGAGCTTTTTCCTTCTTTGAGGTCGAAGGCGAGACCGAGCAGCCCGGTGAACAGGTCGACCTCATTGCGATGGTCGAGCGAGAGCGCAAATGAGCGATTTCTGGATTTCCAGCGGCCACCATCTGCTCGATCGGGATGAGAATGGAGGCCTGCACGTGACCGACGAGTTCCTAAAATTGTATCTCGCCAGGCCAGAATTGCTGCCGCCACCGGAGGCTTGCGCGGTCGAGCGTACTCTGCACGCCAGCTTGATGGCCGATCCGCGCCGGCCGATCGCTTCATCGGACATAAAAGCCATTGCCGATGCGGATGCGTGCGAAAACTGGCAGCTGCTGATCGACTTCCGCGATCATTTGCTGCGGCACAAGACCCTAGAGGCTGCTTTCAGCGCTCTTGTGCGGAAAGGAATGAGCAACGTTCCCCCGCTTTTCATCAATCAGCTTGTGCATGTGATCCTTCGCAATGCGCTCGATGGCGTCGAGGATACGCGTGTCTTGCGCGCCGCCGAGCTGTTTTTTCGCACCCAGCGCGTCACTCTCCACGATGGCTCGCTAATCGTCGCCGACGAAGAGACGATCGGCGGTCTCAATACGACGGCGGTGACGCCGCTTGTGTCGATGCTCGGCATTCCCGCCGAGGCGAATATCGATATCATTAACGCCGAGAATGCGGACAGCTATTGGCAGCGCAGCGATCAGTTCGACATGGCGCTCGATCTGACTGCCGGTCGTGAAGGACTCGAGGCGCTTGCCCAGGCGATGCAGCGCTGGATCGCGCATGTGATCGGGGTAGATGTAGCGATCGAGCCGTTGAAGGAACTGAAAGACGTCAATCTTGCCTGGTACGTCGGGCTCGACGCTGATGGCACCAAAATCGGCGACATGCTCTGGCGCGGAGAAGATATTGACGAAGCGATCATGTCCCGCGTGATCGGATTATTTCGGCTCGACTTTCGCGATCCCGAGCTCATGCTCGAGAAGGTAAAAGGCGAACCGGTTTATCTGATCCTGGCGATGACGTCTGATAAGACCATCCGCATGAAACCCCAGAACCTGTTGGCCGGTCTGCCTGTCCGGCATCTGGAGCCAGTAAGTTGACCGCCCTTGTGACCATTCCAGTCGGCGTCGTCGTGGAGCGCAGCAAGAGTGCCAGCCAGTGGGTAGATTTTCATTGGCGTCCGGTCGGTGTGCTCAGCGGGGTTCCGGAGGCGTCGCCGTGGACCAAATTGTCCGACAACGGCGAACGCGCCACATTCTACGCAGGCGCAATGCCGGTCGAGCTATTCCGAACGGAAACCGCCAACTATAGGGACAACCTGCGCCTGGAAACGCCGCTGCTGTGGATCACATTGCGGCCCGTCGATGGAGATCCGCCCTACGAATTGGCATCGGTTACGGCCGATCCCGCCGAGGGCGAGGCCATGACCGAAGCCGGCGCCAATGTGGTCGAAACGGTGGCGATGCCGATTTCGATGCAGGAGACGATTGCAGCCTTCGTTGCCGAGCACCACGTTGAGCGGGAATTCGTGAAGCGAAAGCGCGACCGCGCCGACCCGGAAGCGCTGGCACGCCGAGGTCCGCCGGCACGTGAGGATCACAAATGAACGAGCGTGAAAATTTCATCGGCCGCTGGTCGCGCCGTAAGCGCGAAGCTGCCAGTGAAAAAACGCAAGGCGAGCAGCCCGGCATTGCGGACGCGCCCAAGGAGACGGATCAGAGCGCCAGTCTGAGCTCCGAACAATCCAAACTGACCGAGCCGGACGCTGCCGAATTCGATGTTGCCAGCTTGCCGCCCATTGAATCGATCGAGGCAGGCACCGACATCACCGCATTCATGCGCGCAGGCGTGCCAGCGGAGCTTCGGCATGCGGCCCTTCGTCGCGCCTGGTCTGCTGATGCAACAATTCGCGACTTTGTCGGTCTGAATGAAAACTACTGGAGTGATGTGACCGGGCCAGGTGGAGTTGTCGGCTTTGGCGACCTTGATCCGGGCCTCGACGTCAAGCGAATGGTCTCCGAAATTTTCGGCGAGAATGCCCCGCAGAAGGCCGGGTCCGAATCTTCGGATACTTCCCCTGTGCCTGCGGCAGTTTCCCGGCCTGGAAGCGAAGAGAAGGGTGTGAATGAGCCGGATTTAAATACCAGCGACGCTGCTCAGATCGAGGGCGCAAAAATTGCTGCAACGCAAAATCACTTACCGACTGAGCAGGCGGAACAGAGGCCCGTTCGCCGTCATGGCGGCGCGCTGCCGGAATGAAAGTCGCGCAGGATTGTTCGTGCATATAGCCTCAAGCTATTGACCCAACTTGCGGTGGGCCAGTACGCTTTCATTGTGCCAATTCAAAACAAGAACAAACTGTGATGCGGGAACCCGGGCTTATTGAAGCGATTCGCGCCGCGGGCGGTGTGGGTCAGCTTGCATGCCAAATAGGCATTTCCCAACCGTCGGTGTCGAACTGGACCAAGGTGCCGGCCGAACGAGTTGTTTCGGTCGAGGCAGCAACCGGCGTTGATCGGACCGTGTTGCGGCCGGATCTCTACGGCGGGAAAAAGGAGGCCGACGTTGACGAAGTAGATCTCGCCCGGGCGCAGGAATATGCGCTGCTCGCCGCGTTGCTTACGCGTGCGC
>DAISKM010000460.1:0-3443 GCA_036820945.1 Pseudolabrys sp. | reverse complement strand
CAGCTTCTGCCGGCGCAGAACACCAGCGGCAATTGGGTCAAGGTCGTACAGCGTATCCCCATGCGTGTGCGCGTTGATACGAACGACGAGAGCCGCCCCCAGTTGCGGGCGGGGATGAGCGTCGAGGTTGGCGTCGATACTGGCCATGCGCGGGGCGTGCCGCACTTCCTGGCTGCGCTCCTCGGCTGGAAACGCGGGAGCGTGTGATGGCTGCGGAGCGCCAGGACGCCGCCGGCAATCGGGCGGCGATCACAATCTGCGTCATTCTCGCTACCCTCATGCAGGCGCTCGACAGCACCATCGCCAATGTCGCCCTTCCGCATATGCAGGGCAGCGTCTCGGCGACGCAGGATCAAATCAATTGGGTGCTGACCTCCTACATCGCAGCCGCCGCAATCATGACGCCGCCCACTGGGTATTTGGCCAGTCGCTTTGGGGTCAAGCGGCTCTTCCTCACGGCAGTTGCCGGCTTCACGGTCGCCTCAATGCTTTGCGGCATAGCCAATTCGATCGTTGAAATCGTGCTGTTCCGCGTCCTACAAGGCGTGTTCGGCGCTCCGCTGGTCCCACTTTCACAATCGGTGCTGATGAGCATTTACCCGCGCGAGCGCCAGGGCTTTGCGATGGCGTTGTTTGGTTTGGGTGTGATGGCCGGCCCCATCCTCGGCCCGGTCCTCGGCGGCTGGCTGACCGAGAACTATAGCTGGCGGTACGTATTCTATATCAACTTGCCTGTCGGCATTGTCGCCTTTCTCGGCATGATCATGTTCCTTCGGGACTCGCAGCGGAACGCGAGCGAGAAGCTCGATTGGTTTGGTTTCGGCATGTTGAGTATATCGATTGGCGTCTTCCAGATCCTGCTCGATCGTGGCGAGCAAAAGGACTGGTTTGGATCTAGCGAGATATGGATCGAGGCGATCATCGCCAGCTCAGCCTTCTATCTTTTTCTCGTCCACACATTCACCAGCGAAGAGCCCTTTATCAGGCCTGCTCTTTTCCGTGACCGCAATTTCGTCGCCGGCACGCTCTTCATCGCAGTTGTTGGTCTCACTTACTACGCATCGTTAGCGCTGCAACCTCCTTATCTCCAGAACCTCATGGGTTATCCGGTCGTCACCGCCGGCCTGGTGCTGGGGCCTCGGGGCTTCGGCACGATGGCCGCCATGCTCATTGTCGGTCGACTGACCGGACGGCTCGACACGCGCCTGATTTTGGGCGTCGGCATCGGGCTTACTGCTTGGGCCTTCTACGCCATGACGGGTTGGACGCCCGATGTCTCACAGACCGAAATTATTGTCGTTGGGATCGTCCAAGGTGCCGGGCTTGGCTTTCTCTTCGTGCCGCTCAGTTCGGTGAGTTTGGCGACGTTGCCGGCAGAACGACGCACCGAGGGCGCGGGCGTCTATAACTTGGCGCGCAACATCGGCTCCAGTGTCGGGATTTCCGTCGTCAATGCACTGCTCATCAGCAATACGCAGGTGAATCACGCCGAGATTGTCGCGCATGTCAGCGCCACCAATCGAAATTTCGAAAACCCGGTGGTGGCGCAGTTCTGGGATCCGGTGTCGGCCGCGGGTCGAGCCGCGCTCGATGCGGTCATCACCCGACAGGCGCAGATCATCGCTTACATCGACGATTACAAGTTGTTGATGATCGCGATGCTTGCCGTCATCCCGTTGCTGATCATCTTCAAGAAGACGGCCGATGACGGTGGAGGCCACGCCGCCATCGAAGCGTAGAAGGCGAGCGCTCTAGATCGACTCGAGAGGAAAACTCAACGGAGGGCAAGGGGCAGGTTCACGCAAGCATGTAAGGAGCACGCTATGACCACCGCCCTGATTGTCGCAATCGTTTTTGCGATTCTCGCAACCGAGATCGCCATCGGCATCCTAATCGGACGCTGACTTTTGTCCCCGCGAGACATGGAGAGAATGCTATGGATGTACAGACGCGCCAGCGCGGCACCGTTGCAGAACGACGTCTTCCCTTCGAGTGTGTCGCCCTCGTGCTGCAGGGTGGTGGGGCCCTCGGGGCTTACCAGGCCGGTGTCTACGAGGCCTTAGCAGAGGTAGGCATCCATCCTGACTGGATCGCCGGAATTTCGATCGGCGCGATCAATGCGGCAATCATCGCTGGTAATGCGCCGAATTCCCGGGTTGACCGCCTGCGTGAGTTCTGGACGCAGGTGAGTAGCGGACCTTGGTCCTGCCTTGGCGATTCGAGTTCCGGAGTCGCAAAGGGTGACACTGCGCGCAATCTTATCAACGCGATGAGCGCCGGCTTCGCTGTGGCAAATGGAGCTAGAGATTTCTTCGCCATCCGGCCTGTAACGCCATGGTTGCAGCCGGTTGGGACGATTGAGGCCACCAGCTTCTATGACACGAGCGCCCTCAAGCGCACGCTCGAACGTCTCGTAGATTTCGATCGTCTCAATGCCGGCTTAACCCGCTTTAGCGTGGGCGCTGTGAACGTAAGGACAGGTAATTTTCTCTGTTTCGACAGCACCACACGCACCATAGGCCCCGAACACATCATGGCCAGCGGCGCCTTGCCACCCGGCTTTCCTGCGGTGGAGATCGAAGGCGAACACTACTGGGACGGCGGACTAGTCTCGAATACGCCGCTGCAATGGGTGGTCGACGCGGAGCCGCGCCGCGACACATTGGCCTTTCAAGTCGACCTGTGGAGCGCGCGCGGCGAGTTTCCTCGCAACATGTTCGAAGTAACGACCCGCGAAAAGGAGATCCGCTATTCCAGCCGCACGCGCGCAGGCACCGATCAGTTCAAACATATCCAGGAGTTGAGATACGCCCTCGCCGGCTTGCTCGAAAAATTGCCGGAAGATCTAAAGAAAGGTTCGGAAGCACGACTGCTTGGTACGGCCGCCGACCGTAAAGTCTACAACATCATCCATCTTATTTACCGTGCGAAGACCTATGAGGGCCATTCCAAGGACTATGAGTTTTCGCAACTCAGCATGAAGGAGCACTGGCGCGCCGGCTATTACGATACTCGGCGGACACTGCGTCACCCCGAGGTGCTCGAACGGCCGACAAACACTGCTGGCGTTCTCACTTTCGATCTTCATGCCGATGGCCGTGAGTAGAAACGCAATAGAGGCACCACAACTTCGAGCGGAGATGATTTACCGTGATGCGATGTTCCGAACCCTCCGTTGACGAGATGCTGAACGATCCAATCGTCCGCGCCTTGATGGCTTCCGATGGTGTCGATCTCGGAGAGTTGCAGCGATTGTTACGATCGATCGCGGAGAACCTTCGTGTGCGGAGAGTCGAGGGCCCGCAAAAAGCAACGTCACGACCGACCGACGCCAGAAATCCGCGGCGCAAAACAGAGACGATAGACGCAGATTAACGTACCACCCATGACTTGGATGAGAGTTGCAATATGTGCGTTCCACTCCCATAGCGGACATCCCTAGC
>DAISKM010000459.1:0-3468 GCA_036820945.1 Pseudolabrys sp. | reverse complement strand
CGGTGATCCCGGGTCTCAACGATTCGCACATGCATCCGATCCGCGGTGGCCTCAATTACAACATGGAGTTGCGTTGGGATGGCGTGCCGTCGCTTGCCGACGCCATGCGTATGCTGAAGGAGCAGGCACAGCGCACGCCGCCGCCCCAATGGCTGCGCGTGATCGGCGGCTGGACGGAATTCCAGTTCGCCGAGCGGCGCATGCCGACTTTGGAAGAAATCAACCAAGCCGCTCCCGACACGCCGGTGTTTGTACTGCATCTTTATGACCGGGCATTTCTGAACGCTGCGGCTTTGCGGGCCGTGGGTTACACAAAGGATACTCCCGAACCGATTGGCGGAGAAATTCAGCGCGACAAGCAGGGTAATCCCACCGGACTGCTCATCGCCAGGCCAAACGCGATGATTCTTTATGCCACGTTGGCAAAAGGACCGAAGCTCTCGCAAGAAGACCAGATGAATTCGACGCGGCACTTCATGCGCGAGCTCAACCGCTTCGGCGTGACCAGCGCCATTGACGCCGGCGGCGGCTTTCAAAACTATCCGGACGACTACCAGGTCATCAATGAGCTGCATAAACGCAGCGAGATGACGGTACGTCTGGCTTATAACCTGTTCACACAAAGACCCAAACAGGAGTTGGCGGACTTCAAACAGTGGACACACATGACGAAGCCCGGCGATGGTGACGACTTCTATCGAGTGAACGGCGCGGGCGAAATGCTCGTCTACTCAGCCGCGGACTTCGAGGACATCCTCGAGCCGCGCCCGGATATGGCGCCCGTAATGGAGTCGGAGATCAAAGCCGTCGTCAGACATTTGGTTGAAAATCGCTGGCCGTTCCGTCTGCACACAACTTATGACGAAACGATCGGCCGCGTCTTGAACGTATATGAAGAAATCAATCGCGAGATCCCGTTCAACGGCCTGCATTGGTTCTTCGATCACTGTGAAACGATCTCGGACCGCAACATCGAGCGGATTAAAGCCCTCGGCGGCGGGATCGCCGTGCAAAATCGTATGGCATTTCAGGGCGAATACTTCGTCGAACGCTACGGCGCAAAACAAGCGGAGCGTACGCCGCCGATCCGCCGCATGCTTGAATTAGGCCTTCCCGTTGGCGCGGGCACGGATGCCACCCGCGTTTCGAGCTACAACCCATGGCTGTCGCTTTATTGGCTTGTGACCGGCAAGACAGTTGGCGGACTCGCGCTCTATCCGGAAAACAACCGCTTCGATCGCATGGAGGCGCTGCGTCTTTACACCGTGGGGAGCAGTTGGTTTTCCTCCGATGACGGTAAGAAGGGTTCGATTGCGCCGGGGCAATTGGCGGATCTCAGCGTGCTCTCAGCGGATTACTTCTCGGTTCCCGAAGAGCAGATCAAGCAGATCGAATCGGTGCTGACGATTGTCGGCGGTAAAGTGGTGTACGGCGCTAAGGAATTCTCCAAGCTCGCGCCGCCGCCGTTACCTGTGAGTCCGGATTGGTCGCCAGTGAAAACACATGATGGCTATTGGCGACCAGGCCTACACTCGTCCCAATCGTTGCGAACCAGTCACGCTATGGTTTCTGCCAAACCTGTGGGTCGCGAGTTCCAGGGCGCGTGGAGTTCCTGGTGGTTTGGCTGCGGATGTTTTGCCTGATCCCGTCGACCCACCAAATATCAGGAGAAATCAATGCACAAGATTATTGTCGTTGCTCTCACCGCGATGCTGTTGGCCACAGCAAGCCCCCGCACGCAGTTCTTGTCGGTTGTGCTTGCCGCAGAACCAGGGCCTGCCGCGGCTACGCCGAGTTTTTCGGTCGGACCACAATATGACACGACCCATGTTTACGTTGCGCCGGATGATTTTGAGCGCTTCACCACAAGCATCATCGCAATATTTGGCGGGAGCACGTCGAAGCAGGTCATCACTACTGTAACGCCGACAGCGAGTAGTACAATTTCGCAGTTGGTGTTTACGCCCGTGGGTACGATCTCTGTTTTCGGATTTAAAACACCCGTGCCTTATCCCTTTGGTCGCGAACGGACAGGGTATCTGGTCACCGATATGGACGCTGCGGTTCGCGCGGCCCGCGCGGCCGGCGCGGATGTCATCGTGGCGCCTTTCAACGATCCGATCGGCCGCGATGTTGTTATCCAATTTCCCGGTGGTGTCAATATGCAGCTCTATTGGCACACGAGCGCGCCGTCGTATGCGAAGCTGCAGACCGTGCCAGAGAATCGCATATACGTGTCCCCAGATAAGGCCGACGCGTTCATCCATAGCTTCGTCACGTTCGCGCATGGTAAAGTCGTCGCCGACGATACCCGCGCGCCGGGTATCGAAATTGGGCGACCGGACGACACGTATCGGCGTATCCGCGTTGAGTCGGGATTCGGTAAGATGACCGTGCTTGTAACCGATGGCCATCTGCCCTATCCGTACGGGTACGAGCTGACTGGTTACGACGTTGACAATCTGTCCGAGACGTTGAAAAAAGCGAAAGCGGCCGACGCGAACGTGTTGGCGGGACCCTACGCCTCTGATGGTCGGCATGCGGCCTTCGTGCAGTTTCCTGGCGGCTACATTGCCGAGGTCCATTCACAGCGAGACCAGTAAGCCGATCGGTTGCAGTGACGAAGCTTTTATCCGGATAAATTCACTGCGTTCTCAGGTAGGCCGTGGGGAAATAACAGATGCCACACAAGCGTTTGTCGGCGCTCCTGATGGGGCTCGTTGCCATGTGTACTCTCTGCGCGCGCGCGTTTGGAGACGGCGAAGCGCCGACCCCCTCGGTACCCGAGCGGCCCGCGATTAAGCTGAACCGCTGGCAAGAAGATTGGTCAGTGCTGGCCGATCCGCGGCTGCGGACCGAACCGCTCGACACCCTCAAATATATTCCCCTCAACCCCAACGATCCGCAGAGCTACATGTCGCTGGGAGTCACGCTCCGGGAGCGTTTTGAGGCGAACTATACTCCTTCTTTCGGCGTGGGAAATAGCCCCGGCGACAGCTATCTACTGCAGCGCTTCCAGTTTCACGCGGATGTGCGTCCGAATGAGAATTGGCAGGTCTTCATCGAGCTGGAGGATGTCCGTGCCTTCTGGAAGAAGATCATCACCCCCGTCGATGAGAACCCACTCGACCTACGTCTGGCGTTCGTCACGTATACCGGCGAGCTAGGTGAAGGTGAGCTCAAGGTCCGCATCGGACGTCAGCAGATGGCGTTCGATCTCCAGCGTTTCGTCTCCATCCGCGACGGTCCAAATGTGCAACAGGCCTATGATGCCGCGTGGGTCGACTGGGAGCTGGCTCTCTGGAGATTCATCACGTTCTGGAGCTTTCCGGTCCAGTATCGTCATAAACATCCCTTCGACGATTTTTCTGATAGTAAGCTGCAATATGGCGGCTTCAGGGTTGAGCGGCAGAACGTCGGACCAGGGTCGCTGTCCGCGTACTATTCCCGGTTCATGCAGGATAATGT
>DAISKM010000458.1:0-3479 GCA_036820945.1 Pseudolabrys sp. | reverse complement strand
CAATGCGTAGATCAGCATTGAGCCGTGGCCGGCCGAGAGCACGAAACGGTCACGGTCGGGCCAAGCCGGATCGGCCGGGTCGAATTTCAAGAATCGCGAGAACAAGACTGTTGCCACGTCGGCCATGCCCATCGGCATGCCCGGATGGCCGGACTTGGCCTGTTCCACCGCGTCCATCGCCAACACGCGAATCGCGTTGGCCATGCCCGCATGGGTAATGGCGAGAGCAGCGACCGGCTGCTCACGACGCTCTTGTGGCGCCGCGGCTGCCGTCGGCGAAGCTTTTGCGCTCATGAAATGGCCTTTTGGCGGTGGATAGCATGTAAGTCTCTTGAGTCAATCTGACCGCCGCGGTGCTAACCCACCATGCACAGGTTGACGAAAACAGCTGGGCAAATCGTCCCGCAAGCGTTGACTGAATGGTCGCGCACCACGTAAGATTCTTTAGCTAAACGTCTGCCGCCGCAAGAGTTTTTGGTGCGGAGCAAAGGCAATGACCGAGCAAAGCACAATCGATACCGCGGTCAGGCGTCTCGCACTCGCGCTCGACGCCCTCGATGCCGCAGTTGAGCGGCGAAAGCAGGCCGACCGCAACGAAGAAGGTTTGGCGGCCCAGGTGCAAGCCCTCGGCCTCGACCGCACGAGATTGGCCGCGGCACTTGACGGCGAGACCGCGCGCTCGCGTCGTCTCGAAACAACGAACCGCGAAATTGCTGAGCGGCTGGATACCGCGATCGTATCAATTCAGTCGGTGCTGGATCTGAATGAGTGACCAATGACGCAAGTCAACGCCACCATTGCCGGCCGTCAATTCCGCCTGGCCTGTGAAGACGGGCAGGAGGAACACCTTCAGTCGCTCGCGAAGGACATCGATCAGCGCATCATCGACCTGCGCCGCAAGTTCGGTGAAATCGGCGACACGCGCCTTACGGTGATGGCGGCGCTGATGCTGGCCGACGAACTCGCGGAAGCAGTGCGAAAGATGCGCCGCTTTGAGGAGGAGATTGCGGCATTGCAGGATGCCCGCCTGGTCGCTTCTGATCGCGCCAGGGCCGCATCTGATGCGGTAGTCGGAGCCTTCAATTCCGCAGCGGAGCGTATCGAGGGGATTACGAGGAAGCTCAATCAAACCGTCGGCAACGGCAGCGTGGCCATCGGGTGACGCCGCCGCACAAGTGGCGTCCGCATAACATAACGATTACATTCGATGCGCGGGGCTGCGGGGTGCGTCAGGAGACACAATCCCCGGGGCCTTATCGATCCTTAAGGGAGCTGTCCCTGGCCGGGCTCGTGGGTTCGGCCATATGGCGCCCACCTACTTTCGTAGGGAACCCGGGATCGATTCTCCAACGGCCATCGCGGCTCCGCACTTTGTTGATGGCACCGTTTACCTGAATGGCCGGGCTTGTCCCGCCTGCGGGCCGAAGCGTTCCTCGATAGGCATGCAGCGGCATCCCTTCGGCGGGCGAAGGCATGACCATTCACGTCTTTGATAATGAGCTTCTGCGAAGGCCTGGATGCCCGGCACATGAACGCAGCCGACACATCAGTTTCCGACCAGAAAGCCCGGATCCGGCAGGAAGCGTTGGCGTTGCGCGACGCTTTGCCGCCTGCCACGCGTGCGGCCGCAGCGGAGTCGATCGCAGCACGACCGTTTCCGCTCAGGATAGAGCCTGGCGTCATCGTATCCGGGTTCTCGCCGATGAAGAGCGAAATCAACCCGGTGCCCTTGATGCGAAAGCTTGCGGACAACGGTGCACGACTCGCATTGCCCGTCATTGCCGGGCGCGGCAAGCCACTGATCATGCGGGCGTGGAATTTCGGCGATCCCTTGGTCTCCGGCCAGTGGGGAATCCGCGAGCCAACGGGCGGGGCGGCCGAAGTTGCGCCTGACATTCTGATCGTGCCTCTCGCTGCCTTTGACAGAACCGGACATCGCATCGGTTACGGCGCCGGTTATTTCGATATGACGATCAATGCGCTTCGGGGCAAAAAGCCGGTGACCGCTGTCGGCATTGCCTTCGCCGTTCAGGAGATTCCATCCGTACCGACTACCGAGCGCGACGCACGGCTCGATCTCATGCTAACGGAACGTGAAATAATCGATTTTCGTGCATGACCCCACACCGCGCAAATAACTAAAGAGATTGAACGCATGCGCATTCTTTTTATCGGCGATGTCGTCGGCCGCTCGGGGCGCACAATCGTCATCGATCGGTTGCCGGGACTCATCGCCGAATGGAAGCTCGACCTGGTCGTTGTCAATGGTGAGAACTCGGCAGGTGGATTTGGCATTACCGAAGTCATTTACAATGAGTTGATCGATGCCGGCGCAGACGCCATCACGCTCGGGAACCACGCGTGGGATCAACGCGAGGCGCTTGTATTTATCGAGCGGGCGCCGCGCCTGATCCGTCCAATCAATTATCCGAAAGGGACGCCGGGCCGCGGCGCCGCACTGATCGATGCCAAGAATGGCAAGCGCGCGCTCGTGATCAATGCCATGGGGCGTATTTTCATGGATCCGCTCGATGATCCTTTTGCGGCCATCGAGCGTGAACTGTCGGTTTGCCCCCTCAAGACCGGCGCCGATGCGGTCATCATCGATTTTCATGGCGAAGCGACCAGCGAAAAGCAGGCCATGGGCTATTTTGCCGATGGCCGCGCGAGCCTCGTGGTCGGCACGCATACTCATGCGCCCACAGCGGACGAGCGGATCCTGCCCAATGGCACCGCCTTCGTATCCGATGTCGGAATGACCGCAGATTACGATTCCATCATCGGTATGAACAAGGAGGAGCCGCTAAACCGCTTTTTGCGCAAACTTCCCGGAGCGAAGTTTGAGGCGTCCATGGGCCCTGCGACGCTGTGCGCGCTGGCTGTCGAGACGGACGACGTCACAGGCCTCGCGCAGAAGATCGGCGCCGTCCGGCTTGGCGGTATCCTGCAAGAGACGCAGCCTCGATTCTGGGGCTGATCTGTTTTGCGATTGCGCTCGACGATATTTATTTTCACGAGCGGGCGGCTTATATAGCCGCCGGCATCGTCAACCTTGCGCGTTTCTCATGGCCGGTCATTCCCAATTCAAGAACATCATGCATCGCAAGGGCCGCCAGGATAAGGCGCGCTCCAAGCTGTTCGGCAAGCTCGCACGCGAGATTACTGTGTCGGCCAAGCTCGGCCTGCCCGATCCAGCCTTCAATCCCCGGCTGCGGGCGGCGGTCCTGGCGGCGCGGGCCGAAAACATGCCGAAGGACAATATCGAGCGGGCGATCAAGAAGTCGCAGGCCGCCGACACCGAAAGTTACGACGAAATCCGTTATGAGGGCTATGGCCCAGGCGGTATTGCGGTGATCGTCGAGGCTCTGACCGACAATCGCAACCGCACCGCCGGCGAAGTGCGCGCGATCTTTTCAAAGAATGGCGGCAACCTTGCCGAAACCGGCGCGGTGTCGTTCATGTTCAGCCATGTCGGCGTA
>DAISKM010000457.1:0-3479 GCA_036820945.1 Pseudolabrys sp. | reverse complement strand
TGCCGAGCTCCACCGGACCCTCGTCGCCTGCCATCGTCAGCGCACGGCCGAGCACGCGTAGCGCAACCTCGCCTGGCAGTTCGACAAAACGCCTCGCCTCAAACGCGAGCGCCGAAGGTCGCAACTCAACAGCAAGGTCGCCCATGGCGCGATCCACTGCCGCCTCGATTGCCCTGTCCGCTCGCTTGATCCGGTGCGCGAGTAGTGCAAGTCGACGTGGATCGAGCCCCTCTTCGGCCAGCGCGCCCATGAGAACGCGCAATCTTGCGCGGGTGAAACGCGGATCCCTGTTCGACGGATCGTCGGCGTAGGCGATCTTTGCAGCACGCAGGGTCGCGATCAGCCGTGACTTTGGAACGTCGAGTAGCGGGCGCGCCAGATAGATTTCGTTCCCCGTCACCGCTTTCCCGAGATCGTGACCCGGAACGACGGAGATTTTCTGCATGGCCCCAAGCCCTGTGAGGCCGCTGCCGCGGCTCATGCGGATAAGCACGGTTTCGGCCTGATCGTCGAGCGTATGCGCGGTAACGATATGCGTCGCCCGTGCTTTGCGCGCCGCGTCATGCAGCAATCGATAGCGCGCGAGGCGTGCAGCTTCCTGCAATCCGGTCGGCGGCTTGGGCCCGCTCCAGCGAAATGTGCGGTGGTCAATCTTCAGCTTGCGCGCGAGACCAGCGACCGTGGCCGCCTCGCGTCTGGATTCCTTGCGCAAGCCATGATCGATCGTCACCGCGACGAGTTTCGGCTTTGTCTTGAGGGAATCGCGCCAGCGAGCGGCAAGCAGCATAAGGGCGGTCGAGTCTGGCCCGCCCGACACCGCCAGCACAATGACGGGAATTGCTTGCAGACCGGAAAACAGCGTGTTCGCTTCCGACGCCGAGATGGGCAATGAGTTCTGCGCGGGCATGGACCGTCACCGAAGCCACGTTCCCGCCCAAACAAATGCGGGCGGGTTGGCTTTTGCGATCATATCCTAGCAGTGCACACGCTTCTGCTCCTGCTCGACGCCGCGTTTCACATTGGCGGAGGCGCGTGGAAATTTCCGTCCCACCTCGGCCAAAGTGGCGCAAGCCGCTTCCTTCTGATTCATCGCGGCAAGCGACTGGCCAAGGCGCAGCAAGGCGTCAGCAGCCTTCGAGGAACGTTCGAACTTGGTCGACACTCCGAGGAAGGACTCTGCGGCGTCACGATAGCGCTGCTGTTGAAACAGGCTTTCGCCGAGCCAGTAGTGCGCCTCCGGCACCGAGCGATCGTTCGGATATTTTTTGAGATAGTCCCGGAAGGACTGTTCGGCCAGTGAATAGTCCTTATGCAAAACATAACCATAGGCCATGTCGTATTCGTCTTGCGGCGAAGCGGAAGGTGGCAGGGTCGCAAGTCGCTGACCGCTGCCAGCGGAAGGCACGGCCGGCCGGACCTGCGCGGGTGGCGATGTCGGCACCGGCGTTGGAGCAGCGGAAGCAACCGCGGCGGATGGCGCAACGGCTTGCGGTGGCGTCGGATTGTTGCCGGTCAGTGTCGAGAGATCGAGCGGCGCGCCGGCAGCACGGCCGCCCGGAGCGCCAACTGGTGCCCCGTTATCTTGAATCCGCTCGGGCGCGGCGATCACTGCTTCATTGCCGAGCGTGCGCGGCGCCCCCGGTGCGTTCGGCTGCTGCGTCGGATCGAACACATCCGACCGGCGACCCGGCACCGAAGGTGGATTTCCTGGCCCCATTGGACCTGCTTGTACGGGCGCTGCAGTTCCGCCGCGCTCGTCCTGCAAACGCTTGAGTTGCATCTCAAGCTGCTGATTTCGATATTGCAGCTGCTCGATGGTACCGGTGAGCTGGCGCAGTGTGCTTTCCATGCGATCGAGTCGGACCGAGAGTTCTCCGGGATCAGCGGTCCTCCCCGCCGGCGCTGCCTGGCGCGATTGCGGCTCGCCGCGGTTGAAGAGATCGTCCAGAAAATTTCCGGACCCACGCTGTTGCGCCAGCGCGGAACTGGTCAGAAGCAATGCGGAAATTGCGGCAAGTGCCGCAGTTCGGGGTAATGATCGTGTACGGGTCATGGCAGATGTGGCCAGTAGCGGCCGTTTTCCCAATCAGGATACCATAGGCCGCGCTGCGTCGAAATTGTGACTGCGACCCCCTTCGTCATGGCCGGGATTTCCCGGCTATCCAGGTCTCGCGCGCCTTTAAGATACACTTGAATGCCCGGCCCATGCCGGGCACAGCAGCATTTTGAATCCGCGTCGAGGGCTTTACGAACTCACCCCGAGCACGGTGACGGCGCGGCGGTTCTGTGACCAGCAGGAGATGTCGTTGCAGACCGCAACCGGCCGCTCTTTGCCGTACGAAATTGTGCGCATGCGATGGCCCTGGATGCCACGCGAGACCAGATAGTCGCGCACTGCCTGCGCGCGACGCGCACCGAGTGCGATGTTGTACTCACGCGTGCCGCGTTCGTCGGCATGCCCTTCAACCGTGAACTGCGAATACTGACTGTAATTGGTGAGCCACTGCGCTTGCTTGTCGAGAGTCGCGCGTGACTGCGGCGTCAGCTCGGACGAATCCGTTTCGAAAAATACGCGGTCGCCCACATTGACGACGAAGTCCTGCTGACTACCGGGCGTCGCCTGTCCCGCCGCATTTGCTTGCGCATCCTCCGCCGTTCTGGCGCAGGCCGAGATAGCCAAAGCCGCGGCCAAGACAGCCGCAAGCCGGGCAACGTGCAGCATCTTCCTCACATCGATCATTCCGGTGCCTCCATTTCACGCTTCCGACCGGAGCTTCACGTGTGGGTCTAGCAGGTCGTTCGTTAAACGAACGTTCCATCAACCTTGATGGAACCTTGCACAGGCCCAGTAAAATAATCGGAGTCCCTTAAACCATTTCTGATGGTTAAGACACGGTGAAAATAAGGCCGGTTTGAGACAATTCAGGATAAAAGCGGGGACCATGCCGGATCGGATGCATAGGCCGGCGTGGGAACCCGAATTTCATTGCGGCCGGAGATATCGATCGTGTAAAGCGCCGGGCCCTGACCAACGTCGCGGAAGAACATCAGAACGCGTCCATTCGGCGCAAACGTCGGGCCTTCGTTGTGAAAACCTTCCGTTAGCATGCGTTCGCCCGAGCCGTCGGGCTTTAACACGCCGATGGCAAAATTCCCTCGCGCCTGGCCGGTGAAGGCAATGTAATCGCCGCGTGGCGACCAGACCGGCGTCGAATGGTGACCCTCGCCGAAGCTGATGCGCTGCGCCGGACCACCGGCAGCCGGCATGATGTAGATCTGTTGCGAACCTCCTCGATCGCTCTCGAAGCAAATGCGCGTGCCATCCGGCGAATAGCATGGCGCTGTGTCGATCGCAGGCGTGTCTGTGAGCCGCGTGGTCTGCTTTGACCGCAGATCCATCACGAACAGATTCGCGTTGCCACCTTGCTGCAGGCTCATGATCACCCGCTGACCGTCGGGCGAAAACCTCGGGGCAAAAG
>DAISKM010000456.1:0-3483 GCA_036820945.1 Pseudolabrys sp. | reverse complement strand
GCCTTTGAGTTTCGCGCGCGCATCCGCTGCGGTCTCCGCAGTCGTCACCCGATAGCCCTCGCTTGCCAGAAATCTCGAGAGCAAATCGCGGATGCGGCGATCGTCATCGACCACCAGCAGATGCGGAGCGTCGTCGGGAGGGCTCGCGGGCAGTATCATCGCCGAGATTCCTCCCTCACTCGGCCCCGCGCTTTCGATGGCGGCCGGCGCGCTCGATCAAACGTAATACCCCGTCGCGATTGTCGACATCTATCATCGAGGTGAGAAACCTGCGCGCTGCATCGTGTGCATTCGGCCCGAGTTCGCCAAATGCACGGCTGATTCTCTGCGTCTGCAAGGCCGCCAGCCTGAGAGCGAGGTTTTCGCCTTTCGGTGTCGCATACAGCAGGCGTTGGCGGCGGTCCTGTGCGCCTTCTTTCTGCAGAACGTACCCCTGGTCGACCAATTGCTTCAGGACGCGGCCGAGCGACTGCTTGGTGATGTTGAGGATCTCCAGCAGGTCGGCAACTTTTATGCCCGGGTTGCGGTTGACAAAATGCAGCACCCGATGATGGGCGCGGCCAAAACCAAGCTTGAGGAGCACCTCATCCGGGTCGCCAACGAAATCGCGATAAGCGAAGAACAGAAGTTCGATGATGTCCCAGGTGGGCTCGGCCGGTGCAGGCCCGCCGCCAGGGCGTTCGGCCACGCTCGGTACCGTACGCGCTTTGCCGGTCGCAATTATGTCAGCCATGTTGACATATTTTGTTTTTATGTTACAAAAACCAGACGACAGACGAAAGGATCGTGCTGTAACGGGCCCACTCTAGACCCCGCAGCGGACAAGTCGATCCGCTGGCCACTCATACCGGGTGTTACCGGGTGACGCAAAGTATGGAATGGGCGCGGAAAATGCGCCATCACGGCGGCAGAAGCGCCGCGACACGGCGAAGGAGGAGATCATGGCTGCGCAGTCCTATGACCGCCTTGAGGGGGTCATTTGGTACGACGGAAAGCTTGTCCCCTGGAACGAGGCCAACGTTCACGTCCTCACCCACGGGCTGCACTATGCCAGCTGCGTGTTCGAAGGTGAGCGCGCTTATGGCGGCCAGATCTTTAAGAGCACCGAGCATTCCGAGCGCCTGAAGCGCTCCGCCAATATTCTCGATTTTGAGATTCCCTTTTCAGTGGCCGAGATCGATGCCGCCAAAAAACTCGTCGTCGATAGAAACGGCAGGAAAGAAGCCTATGTGCGCCCCATCGCCTGGCGCGGATCCGAAATGATGGGCGTTTCGGCACAAAGCAACACGATCCATTTTGCGATCGCGAGCTGGGAATGGCCAAGCTATTTTGATCCTGAGCAACGGCTCAAGGGAATCCGGCTCGACCTTGCGGATTATCGCCGCCCCGCTCCGAAAACGGCGCCATGCCTCGCCAAGGCTGC
This sequence comes from Pseudolabrys sp., assembly GCA_036820945.1. Lineage (GTDB taxonomy): Bacteria > Pseudomonadota > Alphaproteobacteria > Rhizobiales > Xanthobacteraceae > Pseudolabrys. Next base: position 2,060 of record DAISKM010000456.1, on the reverse strand, counting down.
CGGCCTCTACATGATCTGCACAATCTCCAAGCACAAGGCTGAGCGCAAAGGTTACGCCGATGCCATGATGCTGGACTGGGAAGGCCGCGTGGCCGAGTGCACGGGCGCAAATATCTTCTTCATCAAAGACGGTAAGATTCACACCCCGATTGCCGATTGCTTCCTGGACGGAATTACCCGGCAGACGGTCATCGGCCTGGCCCGCAAGCGCGGCATTGAGGTGATTGAACGCCGGATCACGCCGGATGAGCTTGTCGGATTTTCGGAATGTTTCATCACCGGCTCGGCGGCAGAAGTGACCGCCGTTGCCGAAATCGCCGACTGGAATTTCAATCCAGGCGGCATCACGAGAACCCTGATGGACGACTATACCGCCGAAGTGAAGCCGAAAGCCGCGGCCGCCTGAGATTGATCCTCAGGCGTGACCCCGCGGCTCCTGCGGCCGCACCAGCGTGACAAATCGAACGCCGTTGACTGCGACGAACTGATCCATCCGTTCGTCCATAACACGGCGGCGACTTTGCGAAGCGTGGCGGAGCAGCAGCGTGCCGGAATTGTCGAAGGTGATCAGGCCCGTGTGGAAATAGTCGAGGTTTGGCCGCCGGCTCACGAATCCGACGATGTCGCCGCGTTCCAGCTTGTCCTTACTGGCGAGAAACGCGGCACTCGGGATGACCCGCATCGTAAAACGCCGTTTGCCGAGGCCGGGCTGGGAATCGACCGCTTTTTCAATGTCGACCGCGCCCTCCATGCCAACCCATCGGCAAGTCCTGTTGTCGACATTGTGCTGGCACCATTCGAAGAAATAATGATTGCGCTCACGCCACGCGACGACGCCGTTGTGGTAGCGGATATTGCGCAAGACCGTATCGAACTCGCTGCGATCCGATGCGATAGCGGCTGCGAGGACAATCTCGCAAAATGTCACACAATCGAAGGCGTCATCGCGAACAACGAATTTTTCCGACCGATTTGGCCCGCCAATCAGCGTATTTCCCTGGTACTGGATGCCTCGAAGCACAGCGGAGATAAAATCGATCCTCTGCGAAATTGTGCCCTTGCCGCGAGATTGGGCGATCAGACCTTCGATGCGGGGTTCGGCTGCGCCAACTAGTCTTGTGCCCACAGCCAGCGCAGCGCTACCGCCGAGCAGTAAAAGAACGCTCCGGCGGCAGACTGATGCGTCATGCAGCATTCAGTCCCTCACGACGACCAGCCGGTCGACACCGGATTCGGCACCCCACACTTCTCCGGGTCGGCCGAGCAACTGACGTACCGATGCGCCACGCTTGTCGCTCGGAAAGCTTTCGAATGTTTCGGTGGCGGGATCAAAACGGTGGATGGCATTGGCGGTGAAATCGGTAACCCACACCTTGTCATTGTTGTCGACATAAATTGCGTAGCAGCCGCCCTTGCTCTTCGGCAGGCTCCAGACCTTCCAGGCCTTGTTCATCGGATCATATCGACCGATTTCGCCGCTGTTCCAGAAACTCACCCACAAAAGGCCCTTGGAATCCGACCAGATCCGCCGTGGCCCGACCCCGGACCTGGGAGGCTGCACCATCAAAGCGTCGCCGCTCACGGTATCGATCTTGGCGATGTGATCGCCTGCAAGCGACGCGTACCAAACCTCTCCGCCCGGTGTCGTGGTGATCCCATAAGGGCCGAATCCCTTCGGCGCCTTCCATGCCTCAACCTTGCCGGTGGCGGGATCGACGCGGCCGTAAACGCCACTTTGACCGGTAAACCATAAAATTCCTTTGCGATCGAAAGTCGCGGTGTTGAGATTTGCACCGGGGAATTCTTTGGGCAGCGGGAACAAGTTCACCGTTTTGGTCTCGGGATCGAAGCGAGCAATTGCATTTTGGCCGCCTTCCGTGATCCACGCGGCACGATCCGGGCCAACGATCACGCCGTGCGGCGCCGCGCCGGGTCCCAGCGACACTTGACTGACCTTGCCAGTTTTTGGGTCGAGAATACCGATCGCGCCCTGGTGTTGCGCCGTGTACCACACCGTCCCGTCGGGCGCCGGCGCAACACCAGGGCGCGATCGGTATTCT
>DAISKM010000455.1:0-3486 GCA_036820945.1 Pseudolabrys sp. | reverse complement strand
GCGGCATGCCGCTCGACATGCGCCGGGTCAGTATGGACAGTTATATCGTCGCCGGCGTCACAGATCACATCACGCCGTGGCGAGAAGTCTACAAGACGGCGAAGCTCTTCGGAGACCGCAGCAGCTTCGTGCTCGCCAATAGCGGCCACATTCAGAGCCTGCTCAGCCCACCAGGTAACCCCAAGGCAGTCTTCTGGGCTGCCGCCGCACGCCCCGCAAGTGCAGATGCGTGGCTGGAACAGTCGGTGAAATTTAGTGGAAGCTGGTGGCCGCACTGGCTCGAGTGGATCAAATCTCGCTCGGGCGAGCTGACGTCGGCGCCAGAAACGCCGGGCAGCGAAAACAATCCACCCCTTGGCGCAGCACCTGGCCGATACGTAACGGAGAAGTAGATGCAAATCACCTTGCACGAAGTGGAAGGCCGTACGTTGCGCGTTGGAGTTCGGCCCGGTGACAAAGCGCAGCCGGCTTTGCTTCTCTTCAACGGAATCGGCGCCAATATTGAATTGTTCGAGCCCTTCCTTAATGCACTACGCCGCCCCGAAGCGATCATCTTCGACGTCCCGGGAGTTGGCGGCTCACCGGCGCCTTGGTGGCCTTACCGGCCCTCGCTACTCGCACAACTCACGGCGCGGTTGCTCGACCAGCTGGGTCACGAACAAGTAGATGTGCTGGGATTCTCCTGGGGCGGGGCGCTCGCCCAGCAATTCGCGTACCAGCACGCAAAGCGTTGCAGGCGACTCGTCCTTGCCGCAACTTCGCCAGGTCATCTTATGGTGCCTGGCAAGCTTACCTCGCTGCTGAAGCTGGCGACCCCGCGACGCTACAAGGATCCCGATTATATGCGCAGAGTTGCGGGAGATATTTACGGAGGAGAATTGCGAAACAGACCGGAGCTGGCGGGCAAGTACCTTCATCATGTCCGCTGGTCGAGCGACTATGGCTACTACCTGCAGGTGATCGCCGGATTGGGCTGGACTAGTCTGCCTTGGCTGCGCTTTATCGAGCAGCCGACACTGGTGTTGGCGGGAACCGACGATCCAATTGTGCCAGTCGCCAACGGGCGCATTCTAGCGAACCTGATTCCGGGTGCGCGGTTGGTGACTCTCGATGACGGCCATGTGTTTCTTATTACTAACGCCAAGCAGTCCGCTAAGTTTGTTTCCGAATTCTTGAGTTGACAGCCGATGCGCTCGCTGTCGGCGCCCATGGCCGCATGGGTCACTGAATTGGCCGCCTCGGTCAATGACGTGTAGCCTCCCTAAGTCTAGTACTATTCAAGTCTGGGCCGTTACGATCTTTGCCGCGCGTCAATGCGGCCGCAGGTCTTCAAGCTCAGGCGAGCGCTTGACGCACGATCTGTTACGCGGCAGCGAAGACTATCAACCGCATAACAATCATTGACCGGAGGGAGGTTGCCATGAAATCTATATTTGGTTTGGCCATGGTCGTATCCGTTGCAGCTGCTGCTACGCAGCTCCAGGCTGCCGATCAGACGATCAGGATCGGGGTGCTGACCGACATGTCGGGTGTTTACGCGGCGCCGACCGGACCGGGTTCGGTCTTTGCCGCTCGTCAGGCAGCCGCCGATTTTATTGCCTTAGGCAAGGGCCTCAAAATCGAGATCATTGCCGGCGATCACCAGAACAAGCCGGACATTGGCGCGAGCATCGTCAACCGCTGGATTGACGTGGACAGGGTCGATGTGATTGTCGACGTGCCGACATCCTCTGTAGCCTTCGTGGTCAATGATATCGTCAAGAGCAAGAACAAGGTCTTTCTCGCTTCTGGTGCGGCTGCGTCAGACCTGACCGGCTCGCGATGTTCGCCCAACACGGTCCACTGGACCTATGACACGTGGGCGTTGGCAAACGGCACGGGGACGGCGATTGCGAAGACGGGCGGCGACACATGGTTCTTCCTGACTGCCGACTATGCATTCGGTCACGCACTCGAACGCGACACGGCGTCGGTAGTAGAAGCCCACAATGGCAAAGTGATCGGTCGGGTGCGCCATCCGCTGTCATCCAACGATTTCTCCTCCTTCCTTCTGCAAGCTCAATCCTCGAAGGCAAAGATCATCGGGCTCGCCAACGCGGGTGGGGACACCGTCAACGCGATCAAGCAAGCGGCGGAATTTGGCGTTGTCCGAGGCGGACAGAAGCTGGCGGGCATGCTGGTCAACATCAGCGACATCGACGCTTTGGGTCTGAAGACCGCGCAGGGCTTGATGCTGACCGAGCCTTGGTATTGGGATTCAAGCGACGCTAACCGTGCGTTCGCGAAAACATTCGCCGCCGCGCACAATGGTCGACATCCGACCATGATTCATGCAGGCGTCTACGCCGCTGTGACGCACTACCTTAAGGCAGTCGAAGCGCTCAACAGTGCCGTCGACGGCAAGGCGATCGTTGCGAAGATGAAGGAGGTACCCACTGACGATCCGTTGTTTGGCCCTGGCGTCATTCGCCCTGACGGGCGAAAGATTCACAACATGTACCTGTTCGAGGTGAAGACGCCCGAGGAATCGAAATATCCTTGGGACTACTACAAGCTGCGCGCCACGATCCCAGCCGAAGAGGCGTTCCGACCGCTGCATCAAGGTGGGTGTCCGTTGGTCAGCGGCTGATCCGAGATCAACACCAATCTTAGCCCAGCTCACCTCTCGCAGTGCAGATGTCCGCTTTCGGGGGTAAAGCAGACATGACCTTCTGCGGGAAAGTCGCTTTCGCGGTCGCTATTGGGGGCAAAGCGGACATCCCTGTTTGCACCGCACATGTCTGCTTTTGACCCAAAGCGGACATCCCAGAGAACCACTATTGAGGCCAAATTTACGCGTCACCGTCCTCAATACTGAGTAAGACTCTCATGAGAGAAATGCGGGGCGCAAATGTTGATTGGAAAAAACATAGTTGGCAGTTTCAAGCGGTTCGCCGTTACAAATAAATCGTTTATCGCTCTGTTTTGCCTTGGGTTCTTTGCGGTCACATCAATTGCGCGTGGGGCGACCGTCATTCATGGCGTTTCGATTGGTATGCTCATACGACAAGGCTGTCATCGAACTGCGCAACCAAAACTGTTACGAAGTAAAGGAGCCATCGCCCAACATCGTAGAATGTACGCTCGCAAACAGCGAGACGATAAATGTTACATTTGCGGGCAATCTGCCGCAAAGGCCCATTAAAAAAATAGAGTTATATTTTAACACCACATTGAACTTTGAGGAGCTTTGCAAGTCGATTTCGGAACAATTTCAAGTGCAATTGTCGCCAGATCAAGGCGCTGCTCATGCTTCCGTCCGGATTGCGGATGGGACGATATTAACGCTTCGGAAGAACGTATTGGCAGTGCTGGAATTATCGAGTCCTGACATTTCCAAATCGGATGCTAATGGCAACGGTTTATAAGAAAACAAAAACTATGTCCGCTACTGGCCCAAAGCAGACATGGGCTTGTGCGCTGCACATGTCCGCTTTCGGGGGTAGA
>DAISKM010000454.1:0-3494 GCA_036820945.1 Pseudolabrys sp. | reverse complement strand
TCCGGTTCGCACCCCTTGCCCTACAAAAGATTACCTGTAGCGCTCGCAGCTTCCGCTGACGCGCATATCGTGTCCGCTTTTGGCCCTTAGCATCGGGCTACCTGTTAAAGACCTGCCAGGGGCTCTTGCGCGCGCATGGAGCCAGCCGGAGCGGATCACATGGATATGAGGGAGCCGCCGCGCATAGCCGGCCCGATACTACGTCCAAGGATTCCGCGCAAAAAACCTCCGGCGAAGGCATGGGATGCGCATGCGCATATCTTCGGTCCAGCGGACAAATTCCCCTTCGCGTCAGGCCGGGGCTACACCCCGCCCGACGCGCCAGTCGAAGCCTATATCGAGCTGCTCGATCATCTTGGCTTTGCCCGCGGCGTGCTCGTGCAGGGCAACGCGCATGGCTATGACAATCGCGTTCTCCTTGACGCACTGGCGCGCTTTCCGCAGCGCTTGCGCGGCGTCGCGATCACCGACACAAGGATTGCCCCGGCGACCTTGCATGACTGGCACAGGCTGGGGATGCGCGGTTTGCGGTTTCACCTGTTTTCGGAAGCGGGCAGGCCCGGCTATGTGCGGGGCGTCGGCCTCGACGTGTTTGAGTCCTTTCGACGCACGATGCGTGAGCTCGGCTGGGTCATGCAGGTGTTCTGCGACTGGCGACTGATGAGCGAGGTGGCTGCGACCTTCCGCGAAATCTCACGCGAGATCCCAGTCATTGTCGATCACATGTTGAACATTCCGGCTGGCCGAGGTGTGAACGACGCACAATTCCAGGCGCTCTTGCGGCTCGTCGGGGAAGGGCACGTGCACGTGAAACTCTCCGCAGCCTATCGCCTGTCGGATGAGTTTCCGGACTACCCGGACGCGCGGCCGTTTCATGATGCATTGCTTCGGGCAAATCCCGGCCGGTTGATATGGGGCACCGATTGGCCGCATCCGTCGGTCCACGCCAGTGTCATGCCGGACGACGGCCACTTGCTCGACCTGTTTGATCGGTGGACACCTGACGAATCCGCGTGCCGCCTTATTCTCGTGGAAACACCGGCGCGGTTGTTCGGCGATTAAGCGTCTACATAGAGGTATTTTCGTTGCAGCGGGCCAGAGTGCTCAAATACCTCCGCATAATGTGAAAGAATCGGTACCATTCTTGCCAGTGTGGGGCCCGCTGCACCCGGCTTTAGGTGTTGTCGTGAGCCGTGTGTCGAGTTCTGTGCGGGAGTATGCGTGGTATGAGTACGCCTATTCAGGGCGGGGAACTGAGCCCGGAAGATCCCAAATTCTATGCGCCGCCGAGATGGCGTAACGGCGCAGTTGCCGCGCCGCCGATTCAGCCATCGCTCGGTGAGTCTGAGGTTCCATCACAACTCGCCGCCGTGGATTTGACATCGACTCAGTACGAAATGCGTTTGGATGACGAACCGATGGCGGATGCTTTTTTGCAACCGAGCGACCATCAAGAAAAGCAGGATAAGAGCGGCGTGCGTACGAAGGCGCTCGCCATTGCGGCCGGCGTTGTCGCCTGGACTGCATTCTGCGTGTTTGTAGGGCTTGAGCGTCTCGATAGCGGCAGTTTCATCCAATTCCGAAACGGGATGTTGCCCGCAAAGAGCTCCGAAATTCCGGTCAGCGACCAACCGCGATTGGCCAGTCTTGAGCTTCCTCAAATGGGTAACAACGCATCGGAAAGCGCGCTGAGTCCCGTCTTGACTCCGACGCTTGCTGTAGCCGACGCGATGGGAGAAATGAACGCCGCTTTGCCTCTTGCCATCAAGGCGACGAACTACGAGCCTGGTGCCACGATCAATCTTGGCGGACTCGTTGCCGGCACGACGCTCAGCGCTGGTTCTCCCGTCGGCGAGAAACAATGGCGTATCGCCGTCGATGATCTGCCGAACGCCCAGGTAATTCCGCCTGCCGATTTTACGGGCTCCATGACAATCATGGCCGAGCTGCGTACAGGCAATAATGAGTTGCTGGTACGTACTCCTTTGCAGTTGGTTTGGCGTCCGACGGCTCTCAAATCCAGTGAGCCACCGAGCTCTGCGAAGGAGAGCAAGGCAGTTGAGCTAACGCCAACGGCATCGGCTCCGCCTGAAATCTATGAAGAGAAGATAGTGAAAGAACGATTGGGGCAAACCCTTGCCTGGCAAAAGGACTCCGCGGTCAACCAAACTTCACCGCGGATCAAGACGCGCAAACATGTTTTACGCACCGCCAAGGAAAGGACCCTTGCGAGAAAGCGGCAACATCCTTCCTCGGCACTTGTCATGGAAACTGACACGGTTTCGCGCTGGCGGGTCGTTCCGTCGTCCAACTACCCGACATCTGCTTATTCCGATGCCCGCGCGGAGCGAAAACCCCCTTGGAGCGATGTGCATGCCCTCATTGATCGCAGCTGGGACAGATGCAAAGACGGCTGTTGGCAACGCCGTTGACGCCCGCTTGTGAAATAACCCCTCGCGATGTCTGCAAGGACGAGTGTCCGCACCCCAATCAAGCAAATATGCGTCGATGAGTGAGCCTGGCCACGAACAGTTGGTTCAGGTCAAAAGCCGCGCATCACCTCGACGACGTGCTCAACGTTAGGTGGCGCCGTGAAGCAGTGGCCGACCAGCTTACGCCACTCATGGAAATCGGGAGATTCCCGGAAATCCTTGGTATGGTTTTCCAGCGTTTCCCATTGCACGAACAGCCGGTAGCGCTGAGGCATCTCGTGAGAGCGCTGCAAGGCCATGGATTTGCAGCCTTTCGCGCGCTTGAAAATCAGCGCGGCCTTTTTCACGCCCGCTTCGAATTCGGCTTCCATGCCGGGCTTTACATCTATTTGTGCAATCTCAAGGATCATGGTGTGCCCTTCGCGTAGAGGGGCGGCATTATGGTCTGCGCACACCAAAGTGAAAAGAGGACGGAGCTATTCAGCTGCTTGCTGATCGGCGACGTCGATGAAACCGCCTGACTGGCGCCGCCATAACATAGCGTAATGCCCGTTGCGACCCAGCAGCTCGTCATGCGTGCCCTGTTCGACGATGCGGCCGCGGTCGAGCACGATCAGCCGGTCCATCTGGGCGATTGTCGACAGACGGTGCGCAATGGCGATCACAGTACGGCCCTGCATGAGCGTGCCAAGGCTTGATTGGATGGCAGCCTCCACCTCGCTGTCGAGCGCAGAGGTGGCCTCGTCGAGCACAAGGATCGGCGCGTCCTTCAAGATGACACGAGCAATCGCCGCGCGCTGACGCTGCCCACCTGAAAGCTTCACGCCGCGCTCGCCCACATGCGCATCGTAACCGCGGCGTCCTTTCCAATCCTCCAGGTCCACGATGAATTCATGCGCATGGGCCATCTGCGCTGCCGCAATGATTTCGGAGTCGCTGGCATCGGGACGACCGTAGCCGATATTGTCGCGGATCGAACGATGCAATAGGGATGTATCCTGAGTGACTATGGAAATTTGCGTGCGGAGGCTTTCCTGCGAAACGGCGGCGATGTCCTGTCCG
>DAISKM010000453.1:2050-3502 GCA_036820945.1 Pseudolabrys sp. | reverse complement strand
CAGGAGAACCGGGGCAGGAACCGAACGACGACCGGCGCGAAAAAAAACGGGCCCAAAGGTCCGGGGTATCCGCAAAAGTCCGCGGCCTGATTTTTTCGAGTACCCACGCCGGGATTCCGATGTCGGCTACCTCGACGGTGCCGCAATGTAGCCGACCCGGCAGCAAGACATGGCCTGTCTTGCGGCGAAAGAACGTGACGGTCCGTGTTGCATTCACGGCGGTGCCCATAACCGCACCGCTCGTTCCGTTGACCCCACTTGGCAGATCAACCGCAACGATTGGGATATCGCTGGCATTCATTGCATCAATCATCCCACGCGGCAGTCCTTCGACATTGCGATGGAGGCCCGCGCCGAAGAGGGCGTCTATAATCACATCGCTGCCAGCCAAAACCGCCGGCGATGCTTCTTCAACCGCGCCACGCCAGCGCGCCGCCGCAACCGCAGCATCCCCCTTCAGCGCCTTCGGCTCACCAATGACGCAGAGCCGCACAAGAAAGCCATCGTCGGAGAGACAACGGGCAGCGACAAAACCGTCACCACCATTATTGCCCGGACCTGCCACGACCATGACGCGTCGCCGCTGCATCCTGGCCGTCGTATCGGCGACCGCACGACCGGCACGCTCCATGAGGTCGATGCCCGGAATTCCACCGGCCATAGTAAGGCGGTCTGCTTCCGCCATCTCATCGGTCGTAAGCAATTCAAACATCGGTCGTGAACCTACTGGCCGGCTGCCACAATTTGTAATCGTTTGCGCAGCAACAAGTCCTCGCCGCTGGCTAAAATGTAGTCACTTTGCTTAACTTGTAGGCGCCGAAGATTAGGCAGTCTGCTACTCCGACCGTGCCTCTATACCAAGTCATTGATCTTATTTGATTTCTTTGGTGGGCGGTGCTTGGCACGGGACCTGCAAACCGGTAGCGGTTCTCCGCTCCATTCCGGCGAACTTGGGGGGAAGGAAAGGCGATGAAAAAAATCGAAGCCATCATCAAACCCTTCAAACTCGACGAGGTGAAGGAAGCGCTGCAGGAGGTCGGCTTACAGGGGATAACAGTCACCGAGGCGAAGGGCTTTGGACGACAGAAGGGACATACCGAGCTATACCGCGGCGCCGAATACGTCGTCGATTTTCTTCCCAAGGTGAAGATCGAGATCGTGCTCGGCGATGACATGGTGGAAAAAGCGATTGATGCGATCCGGCGCGCTGCCCAGACTGGCCGGATTGGCGACGGGAAGATATTCGTTTCCAACATCGAAGAAGCCATTCGGATCAGGACCGGGGAATCCGGAATTGATGCAATCTAACCCGCAGGCAAAAGTCCTCGCGGGCAATTTCATGAAAACAAGGGGGAATGCAAACCGATGACGACAGCCAAAGATGTGATGAAGCTGATCAAGGACAATGACGTCAAATATGCCGATTTCCGGCTCACCGATCCGCGCGGCAAG
>DAISKM010000453.1:0-2040 GCA_036820945.1 Pseudolabrys sp. | reverse complement strand
ATCTAAGGGCGGTGGTATCCCGAAATTTGCGGCTAAAAACCAAGAAAAGGGCTGCTTCGGCAGCCCGATTTCGTTCGCGGCATCTTCTTGTGATCGTCTGCGATATGTCGCGTACTGGAAACCGTCCGTAGCCAATAGGGGTATTCATGAAGACCGCCAAAGACGTCCTGAAATCGATCAAGGACAACGACGTCAAATACGTCGACCTGCGCTTCACCGATCCGCGCGGCAAGTGGCAGCACGTGACCTTCGACGTCAGCATGATCGAAGAGGACACCTTCGCCGAAGGCCAGATGTTCGACGGCTCCTCGATCGCCGGCTGGAAGGCGATTCACGAGTCCGACATGAACTTGATGCCAGACCCGGCTTCGGCCTGTATCGATCCATTCTTCGCCGAAACCACGGTATCGCTGGTTTGTGACGTGCTCGAGCCGACCACCGGCGAGCCCTACAACCGCGACCCGCGCAGCATCGCGAAAAAGGCCGAAGGCATGGTGAAGGCGCAGGGCGTCGGCGACACCATTTATTTCGGTCCGGAAGCCGAGTTCTTTGTGTTCGACGACGTGAAATACTCGGCCACGCCTTACAACACCGGCTTCAAGCTGGACTCGATCGAGTTTCCGACCAATTCGGATACCGAATACGAAGGCGGAAATCTTGGCCACCACATCGGCACGAAGAAAGGTTATTTCCCGGTTCCGCCGCAGGACACCGCCCAGGACATGCGCAGCGAAATGCTGGCGGCCATGGCGAAAATGGGCGTCAAGGTCGAGAAGCATCATCACGAGGTCGGCTCCGCGCAGCACGAACTCGGCATGAAATTCTCGCCGCTGACGCAGATGGCCGACCAGTTGATGATCTACAAGTATTGCATCCAGCAAGTGGCCCAGATCTACGGCAAGACCGCGACGTTTATGCCGAAACCGATCTACGGCGATAACGGCTCGGGCATGCACTGTCACCAGTCGATCTGGAAAGGCGGCAAGCCCTCTTTCGCCGGAAACAAGTATGCGGATCTTTCGGAGATGTGCCTGTCGTACATTGCCGGCATTCTCAAGCACGCACGGGCAATGAATGCCTTCACCAACCCGACGACAAATTCGTATAAGCGGCTGGTGCCAGGCTTCGAGGCGCCGGTGCTGCTCGCCTATTCGCAGCGCAACCGCTCGGCCTCCTGCCGTATTCCATATACGGCCAATCCGAAGGCCAAGCGCGTTGAAGTCCGCTTCCCCGACCCGCTGGCCAATCCATATCTCGCCTTCGCGGCGATGACGATGGCCGGCCTGGACGGCATCAAGAACAAGCTCGATCCGGGCAATGCCGTCGACAAAGACCTCTATGATCTGCCGCCGGCCGAGCTCAAGGAAATCCCGACGGTCTGCGGAAGTCTGCGCGAGGCACTTGGTTACCTCGACAAGGACCGGGCGTTTCTAAAGGCCGGTGGGGTGTTCGACGATGACTTCATCGATTCGTATATCGACCTGAAGATGACCGAAATCATCAGGTTCGAGCACACGCCGCATCCGGTTGAATTTGAAATGTACTACTCGGGTTAGCGTTCCTCCCAAACATCGCGCGAGCGATGCAACTTTCGGGCGCTCCGCAAGGGGCGCTCTTTTTCTTTTTTGAGGCCGATCAGCCGATCAAAAACGCCAGCAGGACAAGTCCGGCTGCGATCGCGGCAGCGGTTGCAATCATTTGGCGTCGGCGCCGCTTGGGGCCATAGACGCCGGCGGCGCGTCGAGCGGCAATCAGGGCCGCGTCGAATTCAGCCGAGTTGGAATAGGCGCAAGCCAGAGCGGCGCCGGCCCGCGCGGCATCGAATTCAAGCGAAAGCGTCTCCGAATGACTTTCCGTACCCCGCATGCCCGTATCGTACCGCGAACAGGGTAAATGAGACGTTGCGGCAGGGAGGTAAGTGGCTATCCAAAAGCGCCGTCAGAAAGCTTCTCGGCGTCGCGACCATCGGGCAAAAGGCCCGGCGCTTGCCGTCTTTGCCCGCCGGGCCTTTTGCCCGATGGTCGCGACGCCGAGAAGCTT
>DAISKM010000452.1:0-3511 GCA_036820945.1 Pseudolabrys sp. | reverse complement strand
CCGCATCAGCGCGCCGCGACCTTGAGCACGGCGGATTGACGATGATGGGCGTGGCAGACCGCGATCGCGAGCGCGTCCGCCGCGTCCTCGGATTGCGGGTCGGCCTTCGGCAGCAGCACGCCGACCATCATGCGGATCTGCATCTTCTCCCCGTGGCCGGCTCCGACCACCGTCTTCTTTATGACGTTCGGCGCGTATTCGGCGACGGTCAGCCCCGCCTTGGCCGGCACAAGCATGGCGATGCCGCGCGCCTGCCCGAGCTTCAAGGTGGCGGCCGCATTGGCGTTCACGAAAGTGGCCTCCACCGCGGCCTCGTGTGGCTGATACTGCTCGATGACCGCGACCAGCCCGTCATGTATCGCCAGCAGGCGAGTGCCGAGCTCGGCGCGCTCGTTGGTCTCCAGCGAGCCGCAGGCGATATGGATGAGTCGATTGCCGTCGGCTTCGATGAGGCCCCAGCCGGTTCGGCGGAGCCCCGGGTCGATGCCGAGAATGCGAATCGGATGCCGGGCCATGGCTTCGTTGATAGCCCCGCACTCGTCCGCAGCCTAGGACCGAAATCGCTCGTCTCCACCGCTGATCCGCCGGTTTGAATCCGAAGCCCGATTCGGAATTTCGGATGTGTTTGCATTAGGATCGCCAGGCATGCCGGGTTCTTCCTCACCTCGCCGCGCCACGCGACGGGCCGTTATTATTGGCGGTTCGATGTCCGGGCTTTTCTCCGCTGCTTTCCTGCGCCAGATCGGGTGGGACGTGGACGTCTATGAGCGCTCCAGCATTGAACTTGTCGGGCGCGGCGCGGGAATTACCGGTCACCCGGAGCTGCTGGAAACCCTGGAAGCAAGCGGTGCCGGCACAAAGGACCTTGGGATCGAGGTTCCCAGGCGCATTGCCATCGACCGTGAAGGCCGTATCACCCACGAGCGCCCGCTGAGGCAAATACTCACCTCGTGGGATCGGCTGCAGCGGCTGCTGCGCGCGACCATCGATGAAGCGCATTATCACCTTGGCTGGAACTTCGAGCGCGTCGATCAGGACGAACGAGGCGTGCGCGTGCAGTTTTCCGGTGGCCGCATCGAATATGCGGACATTCTGGTGGGCGGTGACGGCATTCGTTCGAGCGTGCGCGCGCAAATGGCGCCGCAGGTACAGCCAATCTATGCCGGCTATTACATCTGGCGCGGGGCGCCGAACGAAGCCGATCTCGCGTCGGAGACGCTCCGCACCATCTATCCCCTGTTCACGTTTTACCTGCCAAAGCAACAGCAGGTGATCACTTACCCAATCTCGGGTTTCGACAACGATCTGCGGCCAGGCAAGCGCCGTTTCAATTTCATCTGGTATCGCGTCGCGGATAGCGCGAAGCTGCGCGAGATGAACGTGGACGAAAACGGCGTGCAGCACGAATATTCAGTGCCGCCGCCGCTGATCCGCAAGGATTTGATTGCGGACATGTACAAGGATGCGCGCGAGATTTTGCCGTCCGTCCTGCTCGACGCGCTGATGAAGATCAAACAGCCGTTCATTACCCCGATCTACGATTTCACGGCCCCGTCAATCGTATTCGGTCGTGTCGCTATGGTCGGCGACGCGGCAGCGAATGCTCGCCCCCATATGGGATTCGGAATGGCCAAGGCAGGCACCGATGCGCAGGCTCTGGCGAAACACTTGCGCGATCACGATGACATCGACGCTGCACTGCAGGCCTACAACGCCGAGCGTCTGCCGATCGGCAACGATATCGTGCTGCACGGGCGCAAGCTTGGCACGCATCTCGGCGTCAACCTCAAGACTGAGGAAGACCGCCGCATGCACGATCTGCTGCAGATTGACGGGGCCATGCTCGACTGGATTGCGGTGCCGCATTTTCTCGACGCCTACAAATGAATGAGCCGCCGAAACCGGACTACGCGCGCAACATGCGCATTGTCGGGCACTCCGATCAGGGTGGCCGGCCCGACGCCGTGCAGGTGATGGTGCATCGCGGATTTGCTTATGTCGGCCACATGTTTTCCAAAGGATTTTCCATCATCGATGTGCGGGACCCGAAAAAGCCGCGCGCGGTGAACTACATTCCGGCACCGGCGAACACGTGGAATATCCATTTGCAGGTGCATGACGATCTCCTGCTCGTCATTCACGCCAAGGACATGTTTGCTGCCGCGGAATTTGCCGACGAACGTGCGTATTACAGCGGAGCGCTTGGCAAGACCGTCGGCACCGCCGAAGCAAAACGAAAGCGGGACTGGAGTGCCGGTCTGGCGGTGTACGATATTTCGGCGCCGGAAAATCCCCGCCGCATCGGTTTCATGCCGGTCGAAGGCGGCGGCATTCATCGTATCTGGTACACCGGCGGACGCTGGGCTTATGTATCGGTTTTGCTCGACGGCTTTACCGACTACATCTTCATGACCGTCGACATGAGCGACCCGACGCAGCCACGGGAAGTCGGGCGCTGGTGGATTGCCGGAATGAACCTGGCGGCTGGCGAAACGCCATCATGGGCACCGACGCGCCGCTATGGCTTGCACCACGCCATCATCCACGGGGATACCGCTTATGCCGCCTGGCGCGATGCTGGAATGGTGGTGCTTGACGTTGCCGACCGCGCAAAGCCGCAACTGATCGTACACAAGAACTGGTCGCCGCCGTTCGGTGGCGGCACGCATAATTGTCTACCGCTGCCGGATCGCGAGTTTCTAATCGTGCTCGACGAAGCCGTACTCGACCACCAGGAAGATGGCTTGAAACTGATCTGGGTGTTCGATAACCGCGCACGCGAAAACCCGGTCAGCATTTCCACTTTCCCCACACCGACCGAAACCGACTACAGAGCAAAAGGCGGTCATTTCGGCCCACATAATATCCACGAGAACCGGCCCGGCAGCTTCGTCAGTTCGCAGCTTGTGTTCGCGACCTATCAGAACGCCGGCATCCGTGCGTTCGACATTTCCAATCCATTCGCGCCCAGGGAAGTCGGCGCGCTGGTGCCGCCGCAGCCGGCGACACTCGCCGACACGCGTCCCAACCGGACGCGCGTCATCCAGTCCGCAGATGTTTTTGTGGATGCGAAGGGTTTGATTTACGCAACCGACTACAATGCAGGACTTTACATTCTTGAGTTTGATGGCTGATCAGATGAACGATTAAAGCGCTGGCGCGTTGAGTCGCGAATATGGAGCGCTTCGATGAACTCTGATGCGGGGGGCTGGCTCTGGCTTGTGATCGACGTCGGTTTTGTCGTGATTTTGGCTGTCGCCCTGGTCTATGGCATCTATATGTGGCGTACCGCTCGCGCAACCAAACTGTCGAGCGCATTCGTGACGAAGCGACACGAGAAGCCTACCGCAACCCGAATGGGTAGGTCTCAGCTGCTCATTTTGGCGACCAGCGCGTCCGATACTTCGAAATTCGCGTAGACGTTCTGGACATCATCGCTGTCGTCGAGCGATTCGATCAGTTTCAAAACCTTTTCGCCAGCTTCGTCGTCGAGCGCAACCGTATTTTGCGG
>DAISKM010000451.1:0-3512 GCA_036820945.1 Pseudolabrys sp. | reverse complement strand
CTCATGGAGGCATTCCCCCTTTTTTGGACCTCTTCTTGTGGCAGAAGTTGAAGAACCTCTTGCGGTAGGAGAGGTTGAAGAAGCATGACGAACCCCCAGCCTGGCGGGTACAAGGTCCGTCCAAGGATTTCCGATATGCCCGATCCGGACACACCTTTCTGGCGCCGCAAACCCATGTCCGAAATGACGCGCGCCGAGTGGGAGAGCCTATGCGACGGTTGCGGCCGCTGCTGCCTGAATAAGCTGATCGATGAGGATACGAACGATACCCTGTTCACCAACGTGAGTTGCAAGCTGCTCGACTGCGCAGCGTGCCGCTGTCGCGACTATCCCCATCGTCACACCAAGGTAAGGGATTGCGTGAGGCTCACGCCGCGCAATGTCCGGCGGCTGAGGTGGCTACCGCCAACCTGCGCCTACCGTCTGGTCGCTGAAGGCAAGGATCTCGCATGGTGGCATCCGCTGGTCTCCGGCGATCCTGAAACCGTCCATCGAGCGGGCATCTCCGTACGCGGGCGTGTCGCGGCGAGCGAGGTGGACGTGCCGGACGAGAAGCTTGCCGACTACATTGTGAGCTGGCCCGGCAAGTGGCCGAAGCGGGCTAAGCAAAAGGCTGCAAGACAATCATAGTTTCACCGCCCGCGCGGCGTTATCGCGAAATCATAGGCTCGAGGTTCGGCCGCGCCATAAAATGAATAGTGCCACCATTCGCGGAAATAGTTGGCAAAGCCGTGCCGATGCATCGCGGAGTTTAATGTAGCCCGCCAACGTCGCTGTTCAGGGGTGATCGCGCCGCTGATGGTATAGCTCCTAATGTCGAAGCAATCGAAGCTGGTTCCCATATCGACGCTGTTGTCAGGTGCACGCTTGGCGACCGGTCCATTGCAGGCTCCATAGCGGGCGGTCGGGTCGAAGCGGTCCGCGGCTGCGGCCGGCATTTTCACCAGCGTAAGATCAACCGCAGTCCCGGTAGAATGTCGCGACTGCGCAGAGATATATCCGAGCGCGAACAAATTCCGCTTGTGCACTGCCGGATAAAAGCGGCGCGTATTCTCGTTGTCGTCGGCATCATGAGCCCAGGCTGCCATTCCGCGTACGGCACGGTTCGGTCGGTAGCAGTCGTAAACCTTCAAACTCAGATTTTCACGCGAGAGATCGGCTTGTACGCGCTTGAGTGCCTCAGCTGCCTCTCGGCGCAAGATGCATTCGGCGGCGCCATAGCCCGGGAGCGGGCGACCGGTGAAGTTATCGCCCGTTGCGTACCGGATATCCTGATGGATGCTGGGATCCACATCGCGTAAATAAACAAAACCCGGAGGCAACATCTCTCGCGCGAAAGAGGCTGTGACCGCGGTAACGGCTGTTGCGACGACAATAAGGTTTCGTAAGCGACGTTTCATCGCCCTCATCATCCAAATTGCGTTGATGGCACCAGCAGAATCAGTGAAACGCGCGCCCACCTATTGCACATAGCACCCCCGCGCGGGGGCGTCTTGCTTTGCCTGAACTGGCAGGGCATTGAGCGGTTGTTGGCCACGAGTTTCCACGATCGCGCGATGACATCCCCCAAGCCGAAGCCTAGGGCTCGACCTACAAAGGCCGAAGCGCTGCCTGAACCGCCCGTGCTGAGCCATCCGGAAATCAGGACCATTGTGCTTGGCATCATGCTCGCAATGTTTCTGGGGGCCCTTGACCAGACTATTGTTGCCACCGCATTGCCCACCATCGGCCGGCATTTCGGCAATCTCGACGACCTGTCCTGGGTTGTGACCGCCTATTTGCTCACGGGCACCGCCGTAACCCCCCTCTATGGCAAGCTCGCGGACATTCATGGCCGCCGTGTCATGATGCTGACCGCGGTCGGAATTTTCGTGGCCGGTTCGGTCGCCTGTGCTTTGGCGCCAAGCATGACGGCCCTGGTGTTGGCGCGCGCCTTCCAGGGCCTTGGCGGCGGCGGGTTGATGGCGCTGGCGCAGACCATCATCGCCGACATCGTTTCACCTCGCGAGCGCGGCCGTTACCAAGGCTATATTGGCGCAGTATTTGCCACGTCCTCGGTCGGCGGCCCGGTGCTGGGAGGATTTCTGACCGAGCATGTCGACTGGTCGCTCATTTTCTGGATCAACCTGCCGCTCGGGCTTATTGCACTCGGCATGACATCCAGTGTGCTTCGCCGAGTACCATTTCATGCGCGCAAGCACAGCCTCGATGTGATCGGTGCGCTGCTTATGATGTCGGCGTCGGTCGCTCTTTTGCTGGCGTTGTCGTGGGGAGGAAGACGCTACGAGTGGATTTCGCCCCAGATTGGCGCGCTGCTCTTTTTGTCCGCGATCCTGTGGGGCTTGTTCGCCTGGCGTCTTGTAACCACGCGCGAACCATTTCTCCCACTGGCTGTATTGGGAAACGCGGTCGTTCGCTGTGCCACTCTCGCCGGAGCGTGCAATATGGGCACGCTGGTCGGCATGACGATCTTTGTGCCGCTTTATTTCGAGGTCGTTTTGCATCTGTCAGCGAGCCAGTCGGGTCTCGCTTTGATTCCGTTGATGGCGGCAACAGTCACATTTTCTACAATTACCGGACGACTTATGACGCATATGGTGCACTACAAGCGCGTCTCGCTGATCGGGCTCGCGCTATCAATCCTTTCGCTAGCGCCATTGGCCATCTGGCCGGCCTCGATGCCGACTTGGATCGTACTGTCGCTCCTGCTCGTCATCGGCGCCGGGCTAGGCACGGTATTCCCCGTGTCGACAGTCTGCATGCAAAACGCGGTCACGCGCTCTCAAATGGGAGTTGCCACGGGCGCAGCCAATTTTTTCCGCTCGCTGTTTTCGGCGCTGATCGTCGCCCTGCTCGGTGCAATCGTGCTTGGTGGATTGGGCGGCGTCGCCGGAATGTCGATCGAAATGCTGGCGCGCACAGCCTCTGCGCCCGAGCTCGCGTATGCCTTCCGTTTCGTGTTTCTTGCCTGCGGCTTGGTGCTTTCCTTCGGGATGGCCTTCCTGATTGCGATGGAGGAGCGTCCGCTCAAAGGCCCATCGGCTCCCTCACAGGCGGTCAGCGCGCCGACGGCTCCCGCAACGCCAATTCCCGCCGAGTGACGATTTTTGCGAAGATGCCAGCCATGCGATTCTCCCGCCGGGCCGCGAATCCTCAATCACAGAGCGGATCACCACGAAATTGCCAATCGCCTCGCCATACCCTGGTGGAGTGGACCAAAGTCCACTTCGCCTCTCGAGCAACTGGTCTAGATTAGGATGGAGTACGGCAAAAAGCCGAAAGACCCAAGAAGATATAGCCGACTGACACCAATCAAAACTGAGGTATTAGCCATGTCTAAGACCATCACGAATTTGATAGCGGCAGGCTTAATCAGCTTTGTTGTGCCGTCATATGCCAGCATCGCATCGGCGGCGCCTTCCGGCGGTGCTCTCGCTATCAAGAATGCAGCCTCTAGCAATATCGAACACGTCCGTTGGGGCTGGCGCGGAGGATGGGGGTGGGGCCGAGGT
>DAISKM010000450.1:0-3520 GCA_036820945.1 Pseudolabrys sp. | reverse complement strand
GTTCAGCGACGAGGAGCGCCAGGATATGCCGCCGGTGCCGCAGGCGCTCGTGCGAACCACC
Organism: Pseudolabrys sp.; assembly: GCA_036820945.1. Lineage (GTDB taxonomy): Bacteria > Pseudomonadota > Alphaproteobacteria > Rhizobiales > Xanthobacteraceae > Pseudolabrys. Next base: position 3,459 of record DAISKM010000450.1, on the reverse strand, counting down.
CCGGAGACTGGCCGCAAATCGCTTTACCTTGCCTCTCATGCCGGCCGCGTCTTCGGCATGCCCGAGCCGGACGGCCGCGCGCTGATCGACGAGCTCATCGCCCATGCCACCCAGCGGCAGTTCGTCTACACCCATCGGTGGCGCGTTCATGACTTGGTTATCTGGGACAATCGCTGCACCATGCACCGCGGCTCTGAGTTCGACGACCTGCGCTGGAAACGCGACATGCAGCGTGCCACGGTGTCTGACGTCGCCAATTCCTGTGAGCAGGAGGGAATCGCCGTCGCAGCCGCCTAGGCGCAAGCGGCACAATGTCCGAGTCGGGCACATTGCGGACATGTCAGTGGCACGGCCGAATGTCCGCTTTCGGGGGCAAAGCGGACATGACTTTTTGCGGCGCGAATGTCTGCTTTTGACCCAAAGCGGACATTGGTGGGCTTTGATGCTAATTTTCTTAGTTGCTCCGGGGGAGACAACATGTCTTCTGACATAAGCTTGGCGGGAAGCCATGATGGTGGTGCCGCTCTTGGACATGAAGCGGCAGAGCATGAGCGCCAATTCCGCGAGATACTCGATTTCTGTCCAGCGGCGCTCTTGGTCGTCGATGAAGACGGCCGCTTGCTGTTCCACAACGCGCGCTTGCGCGAAATTCTCGGTTACAGCAAGGAAGAGCTCGACCTCTGCGATACCCGCGTTCATTGGCATGACCTCGCGCAACGCGAGCGGATCATCAAACAACTACGGGATTACGGCGGCCAGATTCTGAATGAAAAGGTGACATGGCGAACCAAGAAGGGGGCGCTAGTTCACTTTCTGATGTCATATGTCCAAGTGGCCTACCGTGGAGGCCATGTCAGCTTTGTGGGCGGTAAACGGGTTGCCTGGGCGTACGACATTACGCCGCTGATCGAGCACCAGGTGCAAGTTGTCGAGCAGGAGCGGCAGCTTCGCGAAATTCTGGATTTCTGCCCCGCCGGGCTCTCTGTCGTCGACGAAGATGGGCGGCTCGTGTTTCACAACTGGCGGCTACGAGAGTTGCTTGGCTATGAGAAGGAGGAACTGCATCTCTTCGATACCCGAAAGTTTTGGTACGACCTCAGCCATCGTCAACGTATCGTTGAGCTGTTGCAGCAGCGTGGTGGACAGCTTCTTAATGAAGAGGTGATCTGGAAGACCAAACTTGGTGAGCAGCTCAATATGCTGATCTCCTACGTCCAAGTGGCATATCACGGGGGCCATGTTGCGGTTGCTGGCGGCAAGCGGCTCGCTTGGCTCTACGACATTACTCCGTTGCGCCGCGCTGAGCAGGCTCGGTTGCGGAGCGAACGCCGGCTCGCCGAGGCAATCGAGAGTATTTCTGAAGGCTTTGTCTGTTACGACGGTGAGGATCAGCTTGTGATCTGTAACTCATGCTATCGCGATCTGCTCTATCCCGGTCTGGACATCGATCTGAGCGTCGGCACGACCTTTGAAAGCATCATCCGCCGGGCCGCTCAACGCGGTTACATCAAGGATTCCGAAGGCCGTATTGAGGAATGGGTTGCGGAACGGCTGGAACAGCACCGCAACCCAGGGCCGCCGCAGATACAGCAGCGCAGCAATGGCCGGTGGGTGATGGTCAGCGAACGCCGCACCGAGGACGGCGGCACCGTTTCGGTCTATTCCGACATTACGGAGCTCAAGCAACGCGAGCAGGATCTGACTGAGAAGTCCAATGCATTGACTGCGCTGTCTGCCAAGCTTGCAAAATACCTTGCGCCGCAGGTGTACGATTCGATCTTTACCGGCCAGCAGGACGTCAAGATCGTCAGCAAGCGCAAGAAGCTCACGGTCTGCTTTTCCGACCTCGTCGGTTTCACCGAGATTACCGACAAGATGGAGTCAGAGGATCTCACACAGCTCCTCAACCACTATCTCACCGAAATGTCGAAAATCGCGCTGCAATACGGCGCAACGATCGACAAATATGTTGGCGACGCCATTGTAATGTTCTTCGGCGATCCAACGACGCTTGGTGTGAAAGAGGATGCGCTCGCTTGCGTTGAAATGGCGATCGCCATGCAAAAGCGTGCCGCTGAATTGGCGCATGAATGGGCCAAGAGCGGTATTGCCACCCCGTTGCGCTGCCGGATCGGCATTCATACCGGCTATTGTACGGTAGGCAATTTTGGCAGCGATGATCGCATGGACTACACGATGATCGGTGGGACGGTAAACCTTGCTTCGCGGTTGGAGCATGAAGCGCCTCCTGGCGGGGTCCTGATTTCATTCGAGACCTACGCCCTGGTGAAAGACCTCCTGCGTTGCGAGGAGCGCGGGCAGGTGCATGTCAAAGGTATTGCGCAGCCAATCACAACGTACGCCGTGGTCGGGCTGAACAAGAACATCGAAGAGGCTGGGACGGAGCATCTAAAGCTCGAGCTTGAAATCGATCGCATGTCGGGAGACGAGCGCAAAGCAGCGGCAGATGCGCTGCGTCGCGCTCTCGGATTGCTCGAAAATGGCGAACAAGGTTAGCTGACCTCATGACCGCTTTTGGCCCAAAGCAGACATCCCTAGCCGCACCGCACATGTCCGCTTTCGGGGGTAAAGCGGACATGATTTTTTGCGGCGCAAATGTCCGCTTATGACCCAAATCGGACATTGAGGTCGCAAGGCTAGCCTTTAAGCCTTGCATATCTCCCCGCACTGACCCGGCTTTCACGCCGGGTCAGTTTTTTTGCTTTGTAAAGGCGCCCACCAGTTCCGGGATATCGCGTAGCGGCGCTCCAATGGCCTGCATGACCGCGATGGGCTCGGGCGTCAGCCCGACGCGCGGCGGACTTTCAAGATAGGCGCCAAGGAAGCGCGCACGCGCAACCATAGCGGAGCCGAAGGATTTCGCCCGGGCCTCATAGGTGGCCAGCGCCGCATCAATGTCGTCAGGCGTCGCCGCGAGCGCATCGGTCAACCAGGCGGCATTCAAGGCGGCCTTTGTGACGCCGGCAGCGACATGCGGTCGCGCAACGAAGGCGGCATCGCCTAGCAGCGCTACACGGCCAGTCACGATCCGCGGCGAGTCCAGATCGAAGATCGGTTGGAAAAACGGGGCGGGCGTCGCTTCCGTCAGCGCAACGTACTGCGGCGCCAGAACCGCACGCACCTCCGTCCTAAACGCGGCTATCACTTCCGGACGGATCAGCGGCGGTGGAATTCCGCCGTTGTAGCGCCGGCCGCTCGCATCGGTACAGAGGGTTTCCAGCTCGGCCGAACGCACCGGATGATACCAGATCCAGTTCAGGCGCCTCCTTCCGGAGCGGAAATCGTCATCTGCACCCGGCTGCCAATAGGAGAGCACCATCTCGCGCGGTGTCAGAAAGAAGGCATAGGTGTCGATCAGGTCACCGCTGTCCCTACCGCAAATCAAATCCGTACGTATTGATGGTGCAGCCCTCCAAGAACGGGCCTCACTTGGATGCG
>DAISKM010000449.1:0-3520 GCA_036820945.1 Pseudolabrys sp. | reverse complement strand
CATCAGCGCGTTGTGTGTACCCTCCATCGCCACGTGACCTGTCTCCAGCACGTAGCCGCGGTCACAGGTCTCAAGAGCCTCGACGACGCGCTGCTCGACCAGCAGAATGGTGACATGGTGCTGCGTGTGGATCTGATGGATACGCTCGAAAATCGCGTCGACGATAGTCGGCGCAAGACCCATTGAGGGTTCGTCGAGCATCAACAGCTCAGGCGCGGAGGCAAGCCCGCGCCCGATGGCCAGCATCTGCTGCTCGCCACCGGAGAGTGTGCCGGCGAGCTGATCGCGGCGCTCCGAGAGAATGGGAAAGAGTTCTAGGATCATCGGCAGCAATTCGTTCCAGCGCTCCTGCCCTTTGCGGGTGTAGGCACCCATCTCCAGGTTTTCCATGACGGTCATGGAAGCGAACACCTGTCGCCCCTCAGGCACATGAGCAATGCCGAGATGGGCACGCTCGGCGGACGGTACGGCGAGTAGATTTTGGCCGTTGTAGATGATTTCGCCGGCAACCGGGGTGACAACTCCGGAGATCGTCTTAAACAAGGTGGTCTTTCCAGCGCCGTTCGGGCCGACGACGGCAACAAACTCACCACGCTCGACGTCGAGCGAAACGCCGCTCAACGCGCGCAAACCCCCGTAGGCGACGTCAAGCGACCTGATCTTTAGCACGGTCCATCCACTTCTTGCCGAGATAGGCTTCGATCACCGCTGGGTTCCTGACGACGTCGGCAGGCGTGCCGCTCGCGATCACTCGACCGTGGTCGAGCACACTGAAATGATCCGCAAGCTTCACCATGGCGTGCATGGTGTGCTCGATAATCACAATGGTAACGCCTTCGCGGTTTAGCTGCTGGATGATCGGTAGAATATCTTCAAGCTCGTCGTGTCCAAGGCCGGCAAGTGTCTCATCGAGCAACAAGAGTTTGGGGCGCGGCGCGAGCGCGCGCGCAAGCTCCATTAAGCGGAGTTGCTTGGTGGTCAATCCGCCGGCCAGTGCATGGACCTGGCTGTCGGCCAATCCAACGCGCTGGAGCGCCTCGTAGGCGAGCCGCTCGGCCTCGTCGTCTGTATTGGAGCCGACGAAGGCGCCGATCACAACATTTTCGAGCACCGTCATGCGCGGAAATGAGCGCACGACCTGGAAGGTGCGGCCTACGCCGCGTGCGCAAACTTCGTGCGGCTTGAGACCGCCGATCTCCGCGTCGGCGAAACGCATGCTGCCGCTGTCCGCTGCGAGAAAGCCGTTGAGGACATTGAACAAGGTGGTCTTGCCGGCCCCGTTTGGGCCGATAACGCCGTAGATTACCCCCTCCGGCACGCTCAGGGTCACGCCATCAACCGCCTTGAGGCCACCGAACGAACGCGACACGTCGTCAAGTTGCAAGATTGGCTGGCCAAAGGCGGGGCGAGGCACCGAGTCCGCCGCGATAGTGGCCAGGCGAGGCTGTGCCCCTACTCTCACTGGCGTTGCGCGGCGCGCCATAACGCGATCGCGCACCTTCCAATAGATTCCCTCGGGCGCGACCAAGATAATGACGATGATTGCTAGCCCATACACTACACCCTGGATGCCCGGAAGAATGTTGCCAAGTTCTGCGTGTAGCGTCTCGGCCAGCGGGATCAAGATCGCTGACCCGATCACCGGCCCCCAAAAAATTCCAACGCCGCCGAACAGAGCGACGATTAGCGCCTGCGCGGAAACGAGGGCACCGAACACCGTTTGCGGCGTCACTACCAGCAGAATAATGGCGTATAAGCCACCGGCGGCCGCCGCGATGCCGGCGCTGAGCATCATCGCCAACATCTTCCAGCGGGCGGCGTTGATGCCTGCAGCTTCCGCGGCCGGCTGATTTTGCTTGATTGCGAGCAATGAACGGCCGAAGCGCGAACGTTCGACATGCAACGACATGATCATGCAAGCGACCATGACGATCATCGAGATCAGCATGTAGATGCGCTGATCGCTGAACTGCATGTAAGTGACTGGATTCTCGCGCTTCATCGGAAGCGAGACTTCCTGATAGCCCAACCACTCGAACACGTAGAGCATGGCGAGTGGATAGGCGAGCATCGATAGCGCGAAGTAATGGCCGCGCAGCCGGAACGTCGGAATGCCGATGAGCACGCCTGCAATCACCCCGACGAGAATACCAAGCGGAATGCCAAGCCAGGGCGTGACGCCGAACTTTACGAAGGCGATCGTCACAGTGTAGGCGCCGAGCCCGAAGAACGCCGCGTGGCCAAACGAGATCATGCCGCTGTAGCCAGACAGCACGTTCCAGCCGAGGCCCATCGTGGCCCAGATCAACACCAGCGTCATCATGAGCTGGTAGTAGGAATTTTGCACCACGAAGCCGATTGCGAGATAGATAACCGCAAAGAGTGCGATCAATGCGTACTGCGTCATGAACGCGCGTTGTTTGCTCCCCATCAGGTCCGCTCCCAGACGCGGCCGAACATTCCCTGCGGCCGGAAGAAGATGATGATAAGGAAGACAACAAAGATCGCGGTGTTTTGTAGCTGATACGGCAGAGCCAGCGTCGACATCTGCTGTACCAGGCCAATCGTCAGGCCGCCCCAGAAGGCGCCGAGGATCGAGCCCATACCGCCGAGCACTACGCCGGCATACATCACAATGACAAAGTCGAAGCCGATGTAGGGCTGGAACGACTGCGACATCGCGAACAAGCCGCCTGCGATCGCAGTGATGCCAACGCCGAGGCCGAAGGCTATACGGTGCGAGCGGTCGACGTCGATGCCGACATAGGCGGCGGCGATCGGATTGTCGGCCGCCGCGCGCAACGCCTTGCCGAGATTTGTGCGCATGAGGAAGAGATACAGTCCAATCGCGCAGATGACCGCCATGACGAAGCCGACCGCCCGCGCCTGATTGAAGAAGATGAGGCCGATCTCCCAGGATTCACGCGATAGCGGAGTTTGAACTGACAACGGCGTAGATCCGAACAAGATCAGGCCGCCATTAGCCAGAACCAGCGCGATGCCGAGGGTGAGGATGATCTGCGCGTAGTGCCCCTCGGCCTCAGCTGAAATGACACGCGCGCCTGTAACGTGCGAGATCAGGTACTTATGCAATAGCCAGCCGATGACATAGACCACCGGCCCCGCAAGTACCGCCCCGACCACAGGGCCGACATAGGGGCCAAGAAACACTAGGACGCCGAAGCCGGTGACAAGGTAGTAGGCGACATACATGCCGAGCATCATGAAGTCGCCATGCGCGAAGTTCACGACCCGCATCACGCCGAAGATGATGCCGAGGCCGACGCACATCAGCCCATAGGTTCCACCGACCAGCAGGCCCGCAGCCATGGCCTGAAAGAAGTCGACGAGAAGCCACTTCAGCTCATCCATCCGTCACCTTGTCCCTGGGCACCGGCCGACCTCTTTGAACGCGGGTCGTAACGGCAAATGGCGACAATCGTCCCGGCGGCCTTGGTATCGCAGACGCGCCGGGTGCGCGTCGCGATAGGCGTCGATCGCGGCCTTGCTCGCCCGCAGT
>DAISKM010000448.1:0-3523 GCA_036820945.1 Pseudolabrys sp. | reverse complement strand
CGGCCTGCGCTGCACCGTTCGAGCCGCGCGGGTACATCGGGTGTGCGGCGTCGCCGGCCAGCGTGACGCAGCCGAAAGTCCAGCGTCCGATCGGATCCTTGTCCACCATCGGATATTCGAGAATCTGTTCGGCGTCGCGGATCAGTTTCGTCACGTCGAGCCAATCGAAGTGCCAGCTTTCATAGAGCGGAAAGAAATCGGCGAGATTTCCAGGCTTGTTCCAATCGTTCTGCTCGGTGGTGTCGCGCTTGATTTCGGCCATCCAGTTGATCAGCTGGTTGCCGTCATCGTCCACGTTATCGATGATCGGATAGATCACCATCTTTCCGGTCAGAATCGAGCCGACCCGCACATATGTGCGCCCGCCGAGGATCGGCTTGCGCCGCGTCACCCCGCGCCATGTGTTGATGCCGGAAAACGCGACCTTGTCGTCCGGATAGAACTGCTTGCGCACGGCCGAATTGATGCCGTCACAGGCAATAACCACGTCAGCGCGCACGCTGGGCCGCGTGTGTCCGGTGCTCGTCTGCTTGAAGTGAATGGTCGCGCCGGTTTCATCCTGCTCGACGCTTGCGCATTCACAGTCAGTAATCACTGCATCTCGGCCAAGCCGATTTTGCACCGCCTCGTACAGGACCACGTGCAGCCGGCCGCGATGGATCCCGACCTCCGGAAAGGGATATCCGGCGAACTTTCCGCGATCCTCGCGATAAATCAGCTGTCCGAAACGATTGAAGAACGCGCAATCGCGGTTTTCGATTCCCGACTTGAGCAATGTCTCGCCCAATCCAAGCGCGCTGAACTCACGCATGGCATGGGGGAGCAGCGTGATGCCAACCCCGAGCTCCTTGATCTCAGGGGCGCGTTCATACACGCGGCAGGCAACCCCGCGTTCTTTCAGATTAAGGGCGAGCGATAGCCCGCAGATGCCGCCGCCGACGATCGCTACGTCCATTCCGTCACGCCAATCCGCTGCTCCCCGCTTTACAGCGGTTTGACTTCGACCTTGCGGAACTTGATCGAACCGGCGCCGTGCTGCAGCACAATTGGACCTTCGTCGAACATGCCGTTGCGCAGCTTTGCCGTTGTTTCGCCGTTGAGCACGACCGTAATGTCCCGGCCATTGGCAGTGACCTCATAGGTATTCCATTTGCCGCCTGCCTTCGGCATCGGATTGACCTCTATGTAACGGGTGATCGCCCCGGTGCCATAGCTTGGATCGGTACGCTGGTCGAAAATATTTGCCTCGTAACAGGTGCGGTCGGTGATCTTTTTCGGGTCAAGGCAGCGGAAATAAATGCCGCTGTTGGCATTGTCGCTGGGGAAGAACTCGACGCGTACGATGAAGTTCTTGTACGAGTTCTTGCTGACGAGGTAACCGGCGTCCTTGCCCGCCATCTTGTCGACGAAGATGGCGCCGTCCTCGACCCGCCAGTTCGATTCGCCGACCTGATCCCAGCCGTCCAGGGTTTTGCCGTCGAACAGAGTAATCCAGCCGGCCTCCTGGCCAGCGGCATTTGGTACCGCGTAGTTTGCGACCAGGCCCAGAATGCTAAGCGAGATTGCAAGCTGGGTCGTGCGCCTCGATGTCCTCGCCATGTACTTCCTCCCGACGTGTTTTGAATTGTCGTTCAATTGGCCGCAAGAATGGACGAGATCGCTCGAACTCTGTCAACATGACTTGATCGCGAATGACGCCATTTGGGGAGGTTCGATCATGGACAAGGCACTGTATGACCGTGGAATGGCCATGCGCCGCAAGGTGCTGGGTGACGACTATGTCGACCGCGCCGTTGCCAATACCGACGACTTCAATCGCCAGTTCCAGGAGCTACTGACCACCTATTGCTGGGGCGCCGTATGGGGTGACGACGCCCTGAAGCCGCGCGAGCGCAGCATCCTGAACCTCGGCATGATCGCCTGCCTCGGCCGAATGCACGAGTTCGAAGCGCATTTTCGCGGCGCGCTGCGGAACGGGCTGACGCCAAACGAGCTTTCCGCGATCTTGCGGCAGGTAGCCGTTTATTGCGGATTCCCCGCCGCGGTGGACTGTCACCGCGTGGCCAAGTAGGTTTTGGCGGCTGAAGCCAAGAAACCCTGACGGCGCAAAGCAAAGCGTCGTTAACGAGATGGCCCTAATCTGGTCTTGAATGTGCCTTCATCCCGGGGCAATCAGGGGCCGGTTTGGCGGCTGCTACGCTGCCGAGGGTGGATGATGATCCGATTTTCAGGTGCTTTGCTGCTGGCCCTGCCGGCTGCCGCGGTTTTTGGCGCGGCCGCGATGGCGCAATATGCGCCACCTCCGCGGGGGTACTACGAAGAGCGCCTGCCACCGGTTGTTGGCGGCTACGACGATGAAGATCTGCTTCCCCCGCCGCGGCGCGGCGTGCGCCCCGGCCAGCGTAGCCGTGTCCTGCCCTATCCGGACGACGAACCGGAGCTGCCTCCGCCAACGGGTCTTTTCGGCGCGCCCGACCAAAGGCCCGGCGCGTACGGCCGCCAGGTGAACCCGCAGCAGGCGCCGCAGGGTGCGCCAGGCAGGGCAGCCAACGATCCCGACGCGATGCGACCGCCGGCTGCCATCGGCGCGGCGCCGCAAGGGGCGCCGTCTTCAGTCACCGCGGCGCTTCCACCCGACTATCAGCCGGAAACAGGCAAGCCGAAAGACCTGCCTGCCAACTTGAAGAAGCAGCTAGTCGATCTTTCCACCAAGGAACCGGCCGGCACGATCATCATCGATACCGCGAACACCTACCTCTATCTGGCGCTTGGTGGCGGCAAGGCGTTGCGCTACGGCATCGGCGTAGGCCGCGAAGGATTCACCTGGTCGGGCAGCGAGCGCGTCAGCAGGATGTCGGAATGGCCGGACTGGCACCCGCCGTCCGAGATGATCGATCGGCAACCGTATTTGCCGCGGTTCATGGCGGGCGGACCTGGCAATCCGCTCGGCGCACGCGCGCTCTATCTCGGCAAGACGCTGTACCGCATTCACGGCACCAACCAACCTTCGACCATCGGTACGTTCGTGTCGTCCGGGTGCATCCGATTGCTCAACGAGGACATCGAAGATCTCTATAGCCGCGTGCAGGTGGGGACCCGCGTCGTCGTGCTGCCCGGCAAGCCGCCCGAGCACCTCGCCAACACGGGGGCGCAGCCCGCCGCAAACGGTCCGTCGCCCGTTGGCGGTCCGGCCAACATCACCGCGCCGAGCACGGTACCCGCAGCGCGCAGCAACTCCAGCGCAATCACGTCCTCGCCGTTGCCGCCGATCCGTTAGTCGCATTGCCCGCTTGGCGCGCGCCTTTCCGCTGAACTAACATGCCCTTCTGCCCGATCCAAAATTGTTGGATCGAGCCATCAAGCGGGAGGCGGACATGGCGCGTGGGCAATCGCGAACCCGACTCAACCGACGCAAGTTTCTCACAGGCATGGCGCTTGCTGGCGCAGCGAGCGCGCCGTTGCGGGCGGACGATGCCGTAAACGCGCCTCTCAGTGACGCAACGACGACCACACCCCGACCCTC
>DAISKM010000447.1:0-3531 GCA_036820945.1 Pseudolabrys sp. | reverse complement strand
CGGTTGCAGAGTCTCCGCGAGACACTATTCGCCCGGGTGGAGATTGAAGCCGAGGAGCCGCCGCGCGTGCTGCCATTGCGCGACGGCGTCGCGCTGAAAAATCGGTTCCGCGCGGCGATTGGGCTCAAATGATGGCCTTGAGTGGTCGCGCTTTCGGCTAAATCAGCGTCGTGATCCACCAAGCTTTCAAGTGTGGTTTGATGTAAATCATCAAGGCTTACCAACGCCGAAACTAGATCGGGCCGTGACTGAACTGAAAAATATGCGCGACCTGCTTTTTCTAATTCCTGCCTGGTTGCTTTCTTTCTCTGCGTTTGCTCAGGAGAACCCCGCAGTTTGGGCACAGCTAAAGACCATCACGGGCCAACATTATCAATTCAGTGTACCTGAAATGTTTCTCCAACTCCCCACGCCCTCAGGAAAGAACCCGGAACAATTCTTTGCAGCAAGTGGCGTCGGGCTTCCGATAACGTTTAATCAAGGTCCAGTTATCGTAACCATATTTTTGGTGCGGGAGCGTTGTAGTTCGCTTGAGGACTGCAAGCACGAATGCCTGGAAGGCTATCGCTTGACTAGTGATCGCGTATTTTCTGCGGGCTGGCACGACCGCCAAGAAAAGTTGTTGCTTAGTGGTGGTGAAGAAGCATCCATGCTGCATACGCGTTTCTACAGGCCGTCAAAAGGACTTCATCAAAGCAGGTTCGATCTTGTCGTTTATTCTGATAAAGCAAAGGCCGGTTACCTCTATACATTGTCCGTACAACATGCCGACAGCTCTTACAAAGTTGAGACCGACTTAAGCATCCCATCATACGCCAAAAGTCTCTTTAGCCGTTTTCAACTTCGATAGCGACGCATCACGTTACAGATTTCGTCTGAATTTCAAGCCGTCTGCTCCAGACGTTGCGCCGCATCGATCTCGATCGAGGACGCCGATAAACCGGATCGCGCCGACGGGGAAACAAGAACGGCCAAAGGCGTCCACCGACTGGCCCGGGGGCTTAGGAGCCAGCGTTCTGGACAGTGCGGATTCGAGCCTTTATAACGCCCGCGCCTTGCTGACCGGCTCGTCCGGCCCGGCCCGGCGCCCAGGTAGCTCAGTTGGTAGAGCACGTGACTGAAAATCACGGTGTCGGTGGTTCGATTCCACCCTTGGGCACCACCGAACCTAACAATCTCTAATACTTACCAACATCACTCAGGGCTGACCTAAAAGGCCATCGGGCTCGGGGCACGCCGGGGGCACAGAATTAGCCAGGCGGTCGCTGGTGCGATGGCTGGAGTCTCGATAGCGAAGGGGATATGGCCCGGGCCGATTAACGCACGTGTGGCCTTCTGTGGGACTCGACTTTCCGGAATCGGCGAATCCGTAAGTCATTTCCGGTACCACGGATGATCGGGATCGAGCGGGTACCCAAAAATATCGCACCCTTTGCGGAAGTAGTCCTCGCCCAACTGCTCAGCCCGGGTCTTGGCGTTATGGCAGCCAACGCATAACGACGCGAGTTGCTCGAGCGGCGGATAGGGATCGCCGCCGCGCTTAATAGGGGTGCGGTGATCGACGACGGTAGCGGGCTCAATTCTACCAACCTGTAGGCATGCCTGACAAAGTGGGTGGTCGCGCAATTTGTGCCGGCGCAACCGTTGCCATCGCTGCGTCGTGTACGGCCAGGTTGCCATCCGTCATCCAATCAACGCTTCGATATCGATCACCGGCGCCGGGCGCGCTGCGACACCGATCGCCATAGTGAGCGCAACAAGTGGATCGATGCGGCCGGTGCTGCGCAGTTTTGACAGCTTCCGATTGCCCGCGGCATCGCGCTCGCACTTCGCATTGCCCGCGGCCATGGTTAGCACCGGGTGATTGCCGTGGCGCAACTTACCTTCCTCGACCAAGGCCTCAAGCCGATCAACGGCCGAAGCCATGTCCTTGTATCCCTGGCCGAAAGGCACGAGCTCGACGTTGCATCCGATCGCCGACAACTCCCGCCTGATGTCCTCGATCCGCCACCTATCGAATGCGAGTGCCTGGATTTTATAGCGGCCGTGGAGCTCAGCGATTTTCATGGCGACGACGCGCGGATCGGTGGTGCGTCCTGAAAATGTTAGGAGATTGCCCTCGTGCGCCCACACTCGGTACGGCATTCCATCTTCGTCTTCACGTTCCTGCAAAGTCTCGCCAGGCAGCAAATGGCAGTACATCGAAGGCGCCGCCTTCGCCGGCGAAGACCAGCACTAGCGCCGTCATGTCCCTGGTCGCCCCCAGATCGAGGCCGGCATAACACGGGCGGCCTTCCAAGTCGGTGTTACACGGTTGCTCGCCACAAGCTTTCCAAGTGGGCATGGAGATGAATTGCGCGGTTGCGTCGACACGCTGGTTGAGGATGAGGTTGCGGAAACTTGCTTCAGCGGCCGGCATTCTCTGCGCCTGCAGTGCCAGACGCTTGGCGTCCTCGAGCGAACGAAGATCGCCCAATGCAGGATTGGCCAGCTTCCAGGTCGACCGCTTCCATGGATCGGCATCAAGCGGCGCCGTATACAATGTGAGATGGAATGTCGGGTCGGATATCTCGTCGCGATTGACGCGCAGACCGTAGTCAATGAGTTGAGATAGTGGCGCTTCGTCGCGGGCCGCCTGTGTACTGATGATGATCATCAGCGGCTCGGCACGTTTACCCATTGCCGTATCGAGGGCGTCGAGTAAGTCGCGGCCTTCGCTCTGCCCGAGCTCGTCGTAGATAACGACTGTGGGGGCCATGCCCATCTTGGTGCCGCTCTCGCGCGACAAGGCGGCATAAATGCTCTCAGCGCCGACCAACGTCCTCGAGCTCCTTCGTGAACCGCTTGATAGATACGCGATCGTCGAGCCAAGGCACGCGCTCGATGATGGCCGCCATCTCCGCAAAGATCCGGCCGGCCTGGAAGCGATCATTCGCCGCGCTATAGACCTCGCCGCGGCTCTCAGCTTCGGGACCGGCGAGGTGACAAAGCCCAAGTATGGCAGCAAGAGTCGTTTTGCCATTGCCGCGACCAACACTCAGCACAGCGGTTCGCACCAGGCGTTCACCGGCCTTGTTGGTCCTGTAGACGGTTCGAATAAACTTCCGCTGCCAGGGGCGCAGCTTGAATAGTGTGCCTGCTTTCGGGCCCGACGTGCAGGGCAGGCTTTCAGCAAACCGAATGACGCGCTCGGCACGGGAAAGCCCCGGCTTGTCCCAGGGATGCGGGCCGGATGATGGCGGTAAGCGTCCCCTCGAGGCGCGTTTGATGGTTTTCCGGTTCGGTCCAGCTAGGCCCATTGGCTGCCTCTCAATTTGAGCCAACTATTATTTTTTGTACCGGGGCGGTCCGCGGTTCGCTCGGTTTAGTTTTTTCAACCGCCCCCCGGGGGGCCAGTCTCATTTTTGCGTGGTCTTACTATCACACAATGTCCGCTATCGGACCAAAGCGGACAAAGTCGGATTTTGAGGCAGATCGATGTACGCCGCCAACCCGGAAATAGTTGGCATGCATGCGAGCGCCTGAGGCACG
>DAISKM010000446.1:0-3534 GCA_036820945.1 Pseudolabrys sp. | reverse complement strand
CCGAAGAGCAGATCGCTTTTCAATCTTCGGGCTGGAAGAACAGCGATATCCTGAACGCTAAACGCGCCAACCAGGAGGACCGGGTGCTCCTCGGGCTGAGCAACGTGAGCGAAGCGATGTCGAAGGGCGACCTCACCGACGCGCAGAAGCGGGAAAAGGACGAGACGACCGCGGAGGCATCAGACTTTGTGACGGGACGCCGCCCGGAGGAACGGTCCTTGCCTGCCGAACAGGTGAAAATCCAACGGTTCGACCGGCTCAAGGATCTCCTGAAGAAAATGCGGACAGTTGAGCCAAAGCTCGACGAGACTCTATTTGCAGCCGTGATGAGTCACTGCGCGAGCGACATGGACCTCTTGACCACAGATGATCTGGCGAGACTTCAAAATATCGTTGGCGACGGCAATATCGAAGTCAACAGCTGGATCGCGCAAGCCAGGTACGACATACAGACCATTCGACTTAATCTTTCCAAAATCAAGCAAGCGCTCGAGGATCTTGACGCAGCAAGCTCAAAACTCAACGTGGCACGCGCGAGTAGAGCTGACGCCAGTCGCGCCCAGCTGGGCGTTGAAAGTGCGAAGACGCGTCTGTGCGAAGCGATCAAGCGTGAGACGGGCAGGCTGCTCCCTGAAACGAAAGGGTTGCCCCATCATCGTGACGATGTGGGGTTCTGCTTCTCCGCGTTCATGAAGCTTAGCCGCGCCTTCCCTACCGCACCACTTTGGAGGCTGATCACGTTCATGAATTGCGTATCGATGTGGTCGTTAGGAGGAGGAGCCTGAGGCCGGTTAAAAGATGCAGGGGTTACCGGCGTAGCGGCAGCCTTTGCAAACGCGGCCACGCGATCGAAGCGCTCGTTGACCGCATTGAGCGACGCATTGATGTCCCCCAGCGAGAAGACCCCCATTGTCTGCACCTGGGTCTGGATAATGGTCAGCTCATCCAGGAACACCTGTTTGTCTTCTGGCGCTACAAAGCCGGCATTGCCGGTCGTGTCGTTGATCGCGTTTTTCAGCGCCTGAATCGCGTTGAGCGCGTCGGCGGGGTTGTTTGATAATCCGAATTGCGGCCGCAGGAAATCGACAAAAGTCTGGGTCTGCGCGATGCGCAGTTGGTCGGTCAACGCCATCTTGGCGAAATCGGCCTTCTGCAGAGACTCGAGAATGTAGACTTTGCTCTGATCGGCCGAGAGCGTCACATGGATCGCGGCAGGCGGGGTGCCGATGGTGAGAATGCCATTGCCGTCCAACTCGCCCTTGTGCGCGTTGATGTATTCAGCCTGATACGCGCTGTGCCAGATGGCGAAGACATTGGGGGAGAGCGCCGCTGCGGGCGTGTCGAAACCATTGGGCTTGCCCGCCCTTGCGATGAGGCTGTTCGGCGAATTCGGGTCGGGACTGAGCGCCGGAAAAACAGCCTCAGCGCCGGCATCGTTGACCGATGTGTCGAGGCCGGCGCTGGTGCCGAGAAGATGTCCGAACGGATCGTTCAGAGGAGGCGGAAGCGTTTCGCCCGTGGTCGGCGGCTGAAAGACGGTGTCCCAGAAATTCGACATTTGATTTTCCTTCGGATGTCCTGTCTCGATGCACTAGGACCTGATGAATGTGCGCCGCGGCACTTCGTCAGCGGCGGCGAAATTGTGCCGTTTGCCGCTGCTGGCGAAGGCGGCGCGGCCACGTTCGCGTGCGCGGCCGAACAGGCGGGCCAAATCGGTGCTGTCGCCGGTCCGGGCGGCAAGCAATTCGCCGCACCTGACGATGAGCCGATCCATCTGTGCGTCGACCTCAGTCATGGTGCGGCAATGGAGCATGCCGACGATGATGCGCTGGGCTTCCTGATCCGCACCGACAAGTTCGCTCTCGCATATTTTTTGCAGATAGTTGCGAAAGTGCGTGAGCACCGTGCGCCATCTCTCGCTTTCAGCCGAGAGCGGCCAGTCGATGGTCAACTCGATGGGCGACTCAGCGATCGACGCTGCGCCGGCGTTGTCCATCCTCAGCGTCCTTTTGTGTTTAAGTCCCGCTGCGCGCGTCATGTGAGGAATCGACCTCCTGCGTTCGGCGGAGGCCGCTTCGACTCAGCCTAGTCGGGAAGGGCGCGCCAAGGTGTCATCCAGGTTACACCGTGGCAAAGATTGTTTCGGTTACGTGCCGATAGGCGCGTGTTAAGAAAACCGGCACCTCACGCAGTCTGACTCGCCTGTCTCGGCCGAGGACTTTCCATTGGAAGCCCAAGACATCGAAATCATGCTGGGGCTTCTGACCCCGCGAACCACAGCCGTCCCATCTGCCGGAGAATCGCGTTTTACGCAGGCCGCCGATGCCGCCCACGTGATGTCCTGTGTCCGTGCGGCAGGCGCCGAATTCGAGCGCCGGCTTGCAACTGGTGACCCGGTTGCAAAAGCAATTCTGACTCTGGCGGCCGATGCATGGGCCGAACAGGGATTAGCCGATATCGAGGCGGCCATCGGCGAACGGCGCAGCGGCGGAAATTCTGCCCAAACCTCGGCAAATGCCGACACTCGCTGGGTTGCGCCGTTCATTCACGATCTGGCTGTCGAGGGTTTCCAAAGCGGCCATATCGAACGCGCGGCGGCGCTGTTTGCCACGCTGCTCCATCTTGAAAAACAGCAGGCCGAGGTGCTGTCGGGCCTCGCGCTTTGCGGCGTGCGTCTTGGTCAATTCGGCGAGGCGCTGACGCTGGCGACCGCATGCTTGAACCTGCCGGAGAAACATCCTCGCGCCTATTGCATCGCGGGCTTCTGCGAGCTCGAGCGCGGCAATCGCAAGGCCGCGCAGTCGCTGCTGGCGTTGGGCGCGCGCATCGCGCGCAAACGCCTGGAATTCGCCGAGGATCTGCGGGCCGCGCAGCGCATTCTCCTGATTCTTCACTTTTCCTGACACCTGCATTCCGATAGGAGGAAAACAGTGCTTGAGCTCAAACCGGATGACGTGCGCACTCTCGTCGATCTCGGATTTCTCGCCGTATCCTATGGGCTGAGCGACAAAGCCGCGCCGATTTTTGCGGCGGTGCGGGCGACGCGTCCGACGCAGGAGGCCGGACATATCGGTGGCGCGCTCGTCAACCTCGCGCGCGGAGACATCGACGGAGCGGTCAGAACTCTGCGCGCATTGCCGCCCACCGACGCTGCGCGGACATTCCTCGCGATCGCGCTCAACCGCAGCGGTGACCGCGAGGCGGCGCGCGAGATCCTGACCGATGTGGTCAATACCGCGCCCGGCACGCCTTACGCCACACTGGCGCGTCAGTTGCTCGAGGACGCGGAAAAGCCACAAGCGCCGCTGTTCAGGTAGTCCTCTCCACACGGGTCATGGCCGGGCTCGTCCCGGCCATCCACGACTTGGTGTGTGCAAGGTGGTAAAGACGTGGCCCGCGACATAGGCGTGCGAAAGCACGCCGTCCTTCGGACGGCTATGCGCGGGCATGACGCCGCTGGGGTCGCGCTCATAGCCATCTCCGTTCGTCCCCGCGCAAGCGGGGACCCAGGCTTGCTTGATTTCTGACGCAGCC
>DAISKM010000445.1:0-3537 GCA_036820945.1 Pseudolabrys sp. | reverse complement strand
CTGGAGAAAAAGGCCTCCGCACCGAAAACAACCAGCGCCGAGCGAACTGCGCAAAATGCGGCCACCCGGCCCAGGCTTCCGCGTCCCCCGCAACGGGATGATGTGCCCCGTCCACCCCAGGGCATTCCCTTCGGCGGAGGCTGGCCGTTTCGCTGAGCCTCAGCGCGGTAGGGTCGTTGTTCCCATCAGGAATTTGTCGACGGCGGACGCGGCCTGGCGGCCTTCACGGATCGCCCAAACCACCAGCGACTGCCCGCGCCGCATGTCGCCGGCAGCGAAGACATTTGGCAGTGACGTCTGATACGCCGTGGTGTCCGCGGACACATTGCCGCGCGCATCGAGAGCCACGCCGAGGTCCTTCAGCATACCCTCGTGGACCGGATGCACGAACCCCATGGCGAGCAGAACCAGATCGGCCTCGAGCTCGAACTCGGTGCCCGGCACGGGTTTGAATGCACCATCCACATGCGTGCAATGAAGCTTCGTCACCCGGCCGTTCTCGCCGGTGAATTTCTGCGTCAGGACGGCGAACTCGCGGGATACACCTTCTTCGTGGCTGGAAGAAATGCGGAGCTTGAGCGGCCAATCCGGCCACGTGAGCATCTTGTTCTCGTGTTCCGGCGGCTGCGGCATGATCTCGAAGTTGGTGACCGAAACCGCGCCCTGGCGGATCGAGGTCCCGATGCAGTCGGAACCCGTATCGCCCCCGCCGATGACCACGACCTTCTTGCCCTTGGCGAGGATTGGCTCGACGTCACCCTGCGGCTCATTGCTCACGCGCCGGTTCTGCTGAGGCAGAAAATCCATCGCGAAATGGATGCCTTTCAGTTCGCGGCCGGGGATCGGTAGATCGCGGGACTCCTCACTTCCGCCGGTCAGCACGACTGCATGGTGGTCAATGACCAATTTGTGCGCCGTGACGTTTACGCCGACATGAGCGTTGTAGTGAAAGACGACGCCTTCGCCCTGCATCTGCTCGATGCGGCGGTCGACGTGGATCTTTTCCATCTTGAAATCGGGAATGCCGTAACGGAGCAGCCCGCCCGCTTTTGCCCAGCGTTCGTAGACATGCACCTCGTGGCCGGCACGCGCGAGCTGTTGCGCGCAGGCAAGGCCCGCCGGCCCCGACCCGACAATCGCCACTTTTTTGCCGGTCCTGCCTTGCGATTTCTCGGGCTTGAGACCTTGAGCTATCGCGCGATCCGCGATCTCGCACTCGATTGTCTTGATGGTGACCGGGTTCTCGTCGATGTTGAGCGTGCACGATGCCTCGCACGGCGCTGGACACACTCGGCCGGTGAACTCTGGAAAATTGTTGGTCGAATGCAGATTGCGAGCGGCGTCCTCCCAGTTGCCGCGATAGACCAGATCGTTCCAGTCCGGAATCTGGTTGTTGACCGGACAGCCGGTGGGCGCGCCGGTGATGCGGCTGGTACCATGACAATAGGGCACGCCACAATCCATGCAGCGCGCGGCTTGATCGCGGAGTTCCTTTTCCGGAAGCGGCAGCACGAATTCGCGCCAATGCTTCACGCGCTCCGCAACCGGTTGATAGTCGCGATCCTCCCGCTCGATTTCCAGAAACCCGGTGACCTTACCCATACTATTCCGCAGCCTGCATCGTGGCGGCCTTCTCCTTTGCCATTTCGGCCAGCGCGCGGCGGTATTCCACCGGCATCACTTTGCGGAATAGCGGACGATAGGTATCCCAGTTGGCAAGAATTTCAGCGGCGCGCTTCGATCCGGTGTAGCGCGCGTGATTGGAGATCAACAGTTTCAGGCGTTCGGCGTCCTTCGTCGTCAGGTCTGACATGACGTCGACGCGCCCATGGCTTTCGAGATCGTTGTAGTGGCCGAACTCCTGCTGCGCGATCTGCTCCTCTTCGGGCACCGGCTCGAGCTCGATCATGGCCATGTTGCAGCGCGACTTGAACGTCCCGTCCTCGTCCAGCACGTAGGCAACGCCCCCGGACATTCCCGCGGCAAAATTGCGCCCGGTGCGACCCAGCACCACGACAATGCCACCGGTCATGTATTCGCAGCAGTGATCACCGGCACCCTCGATCACCGCGATGGCGCCGGAATTGCGCACGGCGAAGCGCTCGCCGGCGACCCCGCGGAAATAGCATTGGCCTTCGATTGCGCCGTAGAGAACCGTGTTGCCGACGATGATCGATTCCTCAGGCACGATGCCTGAGTCCGCCGGGGGGCGGATGATCAGGCGTCCGCCGGAGAGTCCCTTACCGACGTAATCGTTCGCATCGCCGTCAAGCTCGAAGGTGACGCCGCGCGCAAGCCAGGCGCCGAAGCTTTGTCCCGCCGTGCCGGTGAAGCGGACATAAATGGTGTCATCCGGCAGCCCTACGTGGCCATAGCGCTTAGCCACTTCACCGGAGAGCATGCCGCCGCAAGCGCGATCGGTGTTGCGGATGACGGCCTGAAGCCGCACCGGCGCGCCGCGGTCAAGGGCAGCCTGCGATTCCGCGATGAGCTTGCGATCGAGAATGTTTTTGATCTTGTGATCCTGCGGCTCGCACTTGTAGATCGCCGTGCCCTTTTCCGCCGGAGGCTTCGTAAACAGCCTGGAGAAATCCAGCCCCTTGGCCTTCCAGTGTTCGACCAATTTCCGGCGATCGAGCATCTGCATCTGCCCGACCATGTCATTGAAGGTGCGGAATCCGAGCTCGGCCATCAGCTCGCGCACTTCTTCGGCAACAAAGAAGAAATAGTTGATGACGTGTTCGGGCTGGCCCCTGAAACGCTTGCGCAGCACCGGATCCTGGGTGGCGACGCCCACCGGGCAAGTATTGAGGTGGCACTTTCGCATCATGACGCAGCCGGCCGCGATCAGCGGCGCGGTCGCGAAGCCGAATTCGTCTGCGCCCAGCAGCGCGCCAACCACCACGTCCCGGCCGGTGCGGATGCCTCCGTCCACCTGAACCGAGATACGGCCACGCAGCCGGTTGATGACCAGCGTCTGATGCGTCTCAGCGAGGCCGATTTCCCACGGGCTGCCCGCATGCTTGATCGAGGTCAGCGGGCTTGCACCCGTGCCGCCCTCGAAGCCAGCGATCGTGACGTGATCGGCGCGCGCCTTTGAAACGCCGGCAGCGACCGTGCCGACACCGACCTCGGAGACAAGCTTGACCGAGACGTCGCCGGTGGGATTGACGTTCTTGAGATCGAAGATGAGCTGCGCCAGGTCCTCGATCGAATAGATGTCGTGATGCGGCGGCGGCGAAATCAGGCCGACGCCGGGCGTGGAATGTCGCACCTTGGCGATGATCTTATCGACCTTATGACCGGGCAGCTGGCCGCCTTCTCCGGGCTTGGCGCCCTGGGCCATCTTGATCTGCATCATGTCGGAGTTCACGAGATACTCGGCGGTCACGCCGAAACGGCCCGATGCCACCTGCTTGATCGCCGAGCGCATGGAATCGCCGTTCGGCAGAGGCTTGAATCGGTCTGCCTCCTCCCCGCCCTCGCCGGTGTTCGATTTGCCGCCAATGCGGTTCATCGCGATGGCCAGCGTCGTGT
>DAISKM010000444.1:468-3541 GCA_036820945.1 Pseudolabrys sp. | reverse complement strand
TCGCCCCGCGCGTTCCAGAGATCGATCTGGAAGGCGAGCGTGTCTCGCCGCGGCCGGCTGTCGAGCACCCATTGCAGGGGTGTGTTGGAAACGAGGCCACCGTCCCAATAATACTCGCCATCGATCTCGGTGGCCGGAAAGCCGGGCGGCAGCGAGCCGCTGGCGATGATGTGCGTCGGGCGATCCGATGGGTTTTGGTGTCGAAATAAATGAAATTCCCGGTCCGCACGTTGACCGCGCCGACGCTCAGGCGCGTGCCGCCGGCATTGATGCGATCAAAGTCGACAAGACGCTCGAGCGTAGCCTTCAGCGGAGCTACATCATAGTAGCTGACCGCGTCGGCACGGTTGACTTCCCACGGCATCGGCGGCGGGACCCGGGGCGTGAAGAAATTTGGGGCGCCGAACAGCACGATGCCGAGCGCTCGGGCCTGGTTGAGCAGCGAACGGGCTGAATCGTCCGGAATGGCCATCGACGAAAAATACGGAAGGCCCAGCGGCGACGTGCTGACGGCTTGCCAGAACTCCCGCAACCTCTCGACACGCTTTTCCGGCGGATTGCCGGCGATCAAGGCCGAGTTGACGGCGCCGATCGAGATGCCGGCGACCCAGTCCGGGTGCAGGTTCGCCTCAGCCAGGGCCTGGTAGACACCGGCCTGATAGGAGCCGAGCGCACCGCCACCCTGCAGCAGCAGCACGGTCTGTTCAAACCGCGCATTGCTGCCATGAAGATTGTTCGGCACGGCCGGCGATGACGCGTCCATGTTCTGCCCCGAGTCCGCCACTTGATGGCGATGGAAGAAATGCAGCGATCACGGCTGGAGAATTGAATCGATTTGGGTTGCCTTGTTCGTTCCTGCGCTCTGTTGCGGAAAAAAGCGTCAGCCGCGAGCCCTCTCTGCAGGCTGACGGCTTTCCCGGATCGGTCAGGTTAGTAAGGATGAACCCGTCGAGCGTCCTTTTCAAGGCTTGCCTTGCGAGCAATGCAAGATGACGTCCTCTGCTCATCTCTTAGTGAATAGCTAGATGTCATCACCCGAGCTTGAAAAGTTCATGGGCTATTCGGGATGCATTTGTAAAACGCATTCCTTTGCTTCCACAAACACTCTGGACTCTGAATTGTGAAACCGGGTCAGGGATAGCAGTACGAATCCGAAGAGCAATCTCCGCCCTGCAGCCGGACCTGATGCGGCAGGTGGCCCTTCGGCCATTCGATGAAGAATTTCGGATCGAATGCGATGCCGCCTGCGGGATTGGCGTCCAGCTTGACCATCCAGCCGTCAAACCCGCCCTCGTAAAACTGCGGATCGATGGCGCCATACAGCGAGTTGGTGAAATAGACGCGACGACCATCGCGGCTGATTTCCACCATTTGCGGGCCGCCACTGAGCTTGCCATTCTTGGCGGCCGGGTGGCCTGCGCGCGAGACAATACCGCCGATCCGAATCTTGCCGGTCAGTTTCGGATTGAAGGGATCGGATACGTCGTATTGTTGAAGATCGCCCGTCCCCCAACACGACACGTACAGAAACCGGTCGTCCATGGACAGATCGATATCCGTCACAAGCGGCGGGCACGCTCCAAACGATTTGAGCACGGGCGGCAAACTATCCGCGGCACCTGGTTCCGCCGGGATCGAGATGATCTTCTTGACTGCCCATTTGTTGCCGTCGCGATACCACGTCCAGATCGAGGAGGAGAGATCCTTCAGGCTGATCACGCAATTGACGAAGCCATAAGCCTTTGTGGGGTCATGTGCCGGGCGAAGCTCGAACACAAGCTGGTGCTCTTCGCCGAAATCGATTTCCTGCAAATGCTTGCGCTTGGTGAAATCCCAGAAGTGGAGTTTGCGGCCGTATTTGGAGCCGAGCAGGACTTCGGGAACAAGGCCGTTTTCGATTGTATCGGGCGTACCCCATTCGCTCGTCACCATCGTGTCGTAGCCGAGGTGCCACCAACCGTCATAGGCAAGTCGTTGCGGGCCACGGTCAACTTCCCAGCGACCGAGCGGCTCGAATGTTTCTGCATCCATGACAAAGATGCCGCCAGGCGCCTTGCCGTCCTTATCGCCGAGCGCGGTGACAAAGATGCCACCGGGGCCGCAATGGATGGTATGCGGCCGCGTGTAGCCGGTCTTTTCAGCGATCTCCTCCGGCTCAATAGTTTTGACGAGTTTTGGTTTCTTCGGATCGGGCTTGGTGTCGAGGATATAAATGCGCGAGGAGCGCAGTCCTGGCACCACGAGGAATCGCCGCTCGACATGGGGGTGTGGCGCGTTGGGGCACAGACAGGACGAGCACGCATTCCAGCCGAAATGATGAAACTCGTCAGCGGTTTTCGTCACTTTCACGCTGTTGATTATCTTGGAATAGCGCGATGATTTTGGATTGACGTCCACGACCGCAATCGCGTCTGGCGATTTCCGCCTGGGATCGAATGCGGCCACGTAAGCGACGCTCTCAGGTGCCGCCTTGGCGGCTTGCCGCGGAGATGGATAAAAACTGGGATCTGGTTTCCAGGTAGCCATATGCACTCTCCTTCGTGAAATGACCTCCATTTCGCGGGTCTCTTTGAAATCATATCACGCACGGGAGATCGGGCCAGCGCGACCGTCTCATGTCGGGGCGGGCGAACGTTTGAGGCTGTTAGGCCCCAATTTGCCTGCTCATGAAGGCTTTATGGGTTTTGCGGTGTCTGGTGTTCGCACCAGAACTCAAGCAACTTTTTCGCAGTCGAATGCGACAGTCGAATGTAATCGCTTTTCAATTTGTTGAGCTCGTCTTCCGAAGCTGTTTTCCCGAGCAAATCGTCCTGCAACAGGACACGCAAGGTGAGCCATGAGAGCCCTGCGGCCTTGCAAAACACGAGCAGGGGCTCATTGCGTCCCTCATTCAGCATCTCTTTGATGGTATCAACGGGCGCCGAGCATAAGGCTGCAAGGGCGGCAATCGTTGCCGCATACTGGCGAGCCTTGGCAAATTCGAGCAGAGCCATCTGATCGAGCTCGCCCCTTTCCTGCATGGCGTCGACGAGACGCTGCGCCGTCGTGAAGTCGTGATCAACATCCTCGTTTT
>DAISKM010000444.1:0-458 GCA_036820945.1 Pseudolabrys sp. | reverse complement strand
ATGTCATCGCGCTTTTCCGGCGACAGCACTCCTGTCGTCCGCAACTTCGCCGGCGGCATCACGATCACGGACACCGAAAGCGACGACGTGAAATATCTCGGGACGGCACGCGCCCGCCTGGGCGGTGTCCCCTTCGCCAACTGGGACGTTCTGCTCTACGGCACGGCGGGTCTGGCCTGGGAGCGCGTCAACCGCATCGACAGCAACACTGTCGTCACTCCTACCGCAACCCAAATTGCCACCACCACGTCACCGCGCGATCATTTCGGTTGGGTTGCCGGCGCCGGAGCGGAATTCCGCCTTGGCGCCACCAATTGGATCGGGCGTATCGAATACCTGCACTACGACTTCGGCACGGTCGAATCGACGACGGCTGTCAGTACTACGCCGGCTACCCCCGGCGGCACCTTTGCCGACAGCGCCGGGCGGCAAACGATCGATGTCGTGCGCGGCGGGCT
>DAISKM010000443.1:0-3547 GCA_036820945.1 Pseudolabrys sp. | reverse complement strand
CCACGACCCCGAAGAAGCCGAACTCGGCGCTTCGTAAGGTCGCCAAGGTGCGCCTCACCAACGGCTTCGAGGTGATCGGCTACATCCCGGGTGAAGGCCATAACCTTCAGGAGCACTCGGTCGTCATGATCCGTGGCGGCCGCGTGAAAGATCTTCCGGGCGTCCGCTATCACATCCTGCGCGGCGTTCTCGACACGCAGGGCGTGAAAAACCGCAAGCAGCGCCGTTCGAAATACGGCGCGAAACGTCCGAAATAAGGATCAGCGTCATGTCCCGTCGTCACGCCGCCGATAAACGCGACATCATTCCGGATCCGAAGTTCGGGAACGTCGTCGTAAGCAAGTTCATGAATGCCATCATGTACGATGGCAAGAAATCGGTGGCGGAAGGGATCGTGTACGGGGCGCTCGAGATGATCGAGGGCAAGACCAAGCAAAATCCGCTTACCGTCTTCCAGCAAGCGCTCGACAATGTGATGCCCTCGATCGAGGTGCGCTCGCGGCGCGTCGGTGGCGCCACCTATCAGGTGCCGGTAGAAGTCCGCACGTCGCGCCGGCAGGCGCTCGGCATCCGCTGGATCATTTCGGCCGCGCGCGAACGCAATGAACGTACGATGACCGAACGGCTCTCGGCTGAGCTGCTCGATGCATCCAACAACAGGGGAAATGCCGTCAAGAAGCGTGAGGACACCCACAAGATGGCGGAAGCCAATCGGGCTTTCTCGCATTACCGCTGGTGACAGCAGAAGAGTCTCAAGGATCCCCTATGCCCCGCAGCCACCCAATTGAGGACTACCGCAACTTCGGCATCATGGCCCACATCGATGCCGGAAAGACGACGACGACCGAGCGGATTCTCTATTACACGGGAAAGAGCCACAAGATCGGCGAGGTGCACGAAGGCGCCGCGACGATGGACTGGATGGAGCAGGAGCAGGAGCGCGGCATCACCATTACTTCGGCTGCGACTACGGCATTCTGGAAAGAGAAGCGCCTCAACATCATTGATACGCCCGGCCACGTCGACTTCACCATCGAGGTCGAGCGCTCGCTTCGTGTGCTTGACGGCGCCGTGTGCGTGCTCGATTCCAACCAGGGCGTCGAACCGCAGACCGAGACGGTCTGGCGTCAGGGCGATAAATACAAGGTGCCCCGCATCGTCTTCGCCAACAAGATGGACAAGATTGGTGCGGACTTTTTCAAGTGTCTCGACGACATCAAGACGCGCCTTGGCGCAAAGCCGGTGGCCATCCAGCTTCCGATTGGTTCGGAGCAGAACTTCAAAGGCCTGGTCGACCTGGTTCGCATGAAGGGCGTAGTTTGGGACGACGAATCCCTCGGCGCCAAGTACCACGACATCGATATTCCACCCGACATGCTCGACGAGGCCAAAAAGTATCGCGAGCAGATGGTCGAAGCGGCGGTCGAGCTCGACGACGCAGCCATGACCGCCTACCTCGAGGGCAAGGAGCCCGACGAGGCAACCCTCAAGAAGCTCATTCGCAGGGCCGTCATCACGGGCGCATTCTTTCCGGTGCTGTGCGGCTCGGCATTCAAGAACAAGGGCGTTCAGCCGCTGCTCGACGCCGTCGTCGATTATTTGCCGAGTCCGCTCGACGTTCCGCCCATCAAGGGCATCGACGACAAAGGCAATGAGGTTGTCCGCAAGGCCGACGACAAGGAGCCGATGGCGCTGCTCGCTTTCAAGATCATGGACGATCCCTTCGTCGGCACCATCACGTTCTGTCGGATCTATTCAGGAACGCTGCAAAGCGGCACCGGCGTGATCAATTCGACCAAGGAGCGCAAAGAGCGTATCGGGCGCATGCTGCTGATGCATGCGAATAACCGTGAGGACATCAAGGAGGCCTATGCCGGCGACATCGTCGCGCTGGCTGGTTTGAAGGAAGTTCGCACCGGCGACACGCTTTGCGACCCGCAGAAGTCCGTGATCCTGGAAAAAATGGAATTTCCGGACCCGGTCATTGAGATCGCGATCGAGCCGAAGTCGAAAGCTGACCAGGAGAAGCTTGGCGTTGCGCTTGCGAAGCTCGCGACCGAGGATCCCTCGTTCCGCGTCTCCACCGATCAGGAGAGCGGCCAAACGATCCTCAAGGGCATGGGCGAACTCCACCTCGACATCAAGGTGGACATCCTCAAGCGAACATACAAAGTGGATGCCAATATCGGCGCGCCTCAGGTCGCATTCCGCGAGAAGATTACCCAGCGGGTCGAGCACGACTACACCCACAAGAAGCAGACCGGCGGTTCGGGCCAGTTCGCGGCGATCAAGATCATCGCCGAGCCGACACCGCCGGGCACGCCGTTCGAATTCGAGAACGAAATCGTGGGTGGCGCGGTGCCGAAGGAATACATCCCCGGCGTGGAGAAAGGCCTGGAGTCAGTGCTCGGCTCCGGCGTCGTCGCCGGATTTCCGGTGGTCGATCTCAAGGTCACGCTGATTGACGGCAAGTATCATGACGTGGATTCGTCAGCGCTCGCCTTCGAAATCTGCGCCCGTCAATGCCTGAAGGAGGCATTGCAGAAGGGCAAGCCGGTGCTGCTCGAGCCGATCATGAAAGTCGAAGTGGTGACCCCGGAGGACTACACCGGCTCGGTCATTGGCGATCTCAATTCGCGGCGTGGCCAGATTCAGGGGCAGGACATGCGTGGCAATGCCAACGTGATCAACGCGATGGTGCCGCTCATGAACATGTTCGGCTACGTCAATAATTTGCGGTCCATGTCTCAAGGCCGCGCCACATTCACCATGCAATTCGATCACTACTCGGAACTGCCGGCGAACGTGTCAGCCGAAGTACAGAAGAAATTCGCGTGATCGGGCACGAGGATAACAGAAGGATCTGAACGGAGAGTTCCATGGCCAAAGAAAAATTCCAGCGGACCAAGCCCCATTGCAATATCGGGACGATCGGTCACGTCGACCACGGCAAGACGACGCTGACAGCGGCGATCACCAAAGTGCTTGCCGAAAAGGGCGGCGCCACGTTCACCGCCTATGATCAGATCGACAAGGCCCCGGAAGAGAAGGCACGCGGCATTACCATTTCGACCGCGCACGTCGAATACCAAACCGATAAGCGCCATTACGCCCACGTTGATTGCCCAGGCCACGCCGATTACGTGAAAAACATGATCACCGGCGCCGCGCAGATGGACGGCGCGATCCTGGTAGTGTCCGCGGCTGACGGGCCCATGCCCCAGACACGCGAGCATATTCTGCTTGCCCGCCAGGTCGGCGTGCCCGCACTCGTCGTCTACATGAACAAGGTCGACATGGTCGATGACCCCGAGCTGCTCGAGCTCGTTGAGCTCGAGGTGCGGGAGCTCCTGTCCAAGTACAATTTCCCCGGCGACAAGATCCCCGTGATCAAGGGTTCGGCGCTGAAGGCGCTCGAGGGTAGCGACGAAAAGCTCGGCAGAGAGTCCGTTCTGGCGCTGATGAAAGCGGTCGACGAATACATTCCGCAGCCCGAACGTCCAAAGGATCAGCCGTTTCTGATGCCGGTTGAAGACGTGTTCTCGAT
>DAISKM010000442.1:0-3561 GCA_036820945.1 Pseudolabrys sp. | reverse complement strand
CAGATAGGGGGTCGCCAGCGTGTTGTCGACAATGAGCGGGACACGGGCCTTGCGCGCAATCTTCGCGATCGCCTCGATATCGGTGATGATGCCGCCCGGGTTCGCGATCGATTCAATGAAAATGCATTTGGTTTTCGGCGTCACTGCTTTTTCGAAAGAACTCAGATCGTCGGGGTCGGCCCATACGACATTCCAGCCGAAATTCTTGTAGGAGTGGTTGAACTGGTTGATTGACCCGCCATAAAGCTTTTTTGACGCGACGAGTTCGTCCCCCGGCGTCATGAGTGCGTGCATGATAACCACTTGCGCGGCGTGACCGGAAGCGATCGCGAGGCCGGCCGTGCCGCCTTCAAGCGCCGCGACGCGCTCTTCCAATACGGCGCAGGTCGGATTGCCGATGCGGGTATAGATGTTGCCGAAGGTTTGCAGACCGAACAGCGCCGCTGCGTGGTCGACATCATCGAACACAAACGATGTGGTCTGATAGATCGGCGTCACCCGCGCGCCGGTGGTCGGATCAGGCTTGGCGCCGGCGTGAATGGACAGCGTTGCAAATCCCGGAGTGCGTTCGGCGTCGGCCATGGATCCCCCGATTCAATTAGAAGCTGTGGGCCTGTTCAGGTTCATTTTGTGCCGGGATTAGTGGGGCTGGACAGTCGTGCCGTCAAGCCAGTGTCCGCCCCTGCAGGCCGTTTAGTGGCGTTCTTTGTCCCCCACGGGGCCGAGACGCATGCGCTGCACGCCTTTGCCCAGGGTTTGTGCACGCTTTGAGGACAGCGTTCGCGAGTTCACGCCCATCCAGGAAATTTCCGACGAAAGGCGGCCATATTCGATTTTCGGACACCGATTCATCACGACCTTCAGGCCCGCATCTTCCGCAAGCTTGGCCGCGTCATCGTTGCGCACGGTCAGCTGCATCCACACGACCCGCGGCTTCGGATTGAGTGTCAATGCTTCCTTGACGATCGGAAGCGCGTGCTCGGAGGACCGGAAGATATCGACCATGTCTACGGGGTCGGGGATATCGGATAATTTTGCATAAACTTTTTGCCCGAGGATCCTGCCGCCGGCCTGGCCGGGGTTGACGGGGATCATGCGGTATCCACGTTCCATCAAATATTTGAATGCAAAAAAGCTCGGCCGATTATCTTTCGGCGAGATTCCGACCATTGCGATGGTCTTCACCGTATCAAGGATGCCGTGGATATAGGCGTCGTCGTAGGCGTCGTGGTTCATTCTTGTTGTCTTGCGAGGGCTGCGCGCAAACGAGCGTTTTCCGCTTCCAGCTCTGCGATCTTTGATTGTACGGCGGCAAGCGCCTCGCCGATTTCGGCCTCGGTAAATCGGGTCACGATATGCGAGGAGCAATTCACATCCCATGCCTCGACGGTGAACAGGATAGCTCGCTCGGGTCGGGCTCGATAGCCTTTATCGAAAAGACGCTCGAGAAGGGCAGGATTATCCTCGATTACGCGGGCGCGGCCCCAAAGCTTGATCCGTTGACGCCGCGCCGGATCGAGCAGGAACAGGAATGCGCGATCGTTTTCGGAAAGATTCGCAAGTGTAATGTACTGCCTATTGCCCCGGTAATCGGCAAAACCGATCGTGCGATCGTCGATGACTTTGATAAAGCCCTTCGGCCCGCCGCGGTGCTGCAGATAGGGCGCGCCGTCCGCTGTTGCCGTGGCCAAAAATGCGGTATCCTGTTCGGCAATAAATGTCGCGAGCTCGGCCGTGATCCGGTCGGGAAATCCCTCGGCCACGCGCCGTTCGTAGGCCTTGGCCGAGCCGCGCTCTGCCTGCGCCTTCAATGCCGCCTCTGTGAAAACCCGGCTTGAATTATTCATCTGCCCGTCGCCGCCGCCGCTGAGGAACAAAGATAGGCTTTCGCTGTTGCTCACGGTAGGGCCGCGCATATTTTGATTTGGGCAGGATTGCGGTGACGGCGACATAAGTTGGTCATGCTCGTCTGCTGCGATCCGAAGGCTGAGGGGCGCCGCCTAGGTTGTGCACAAACAGGAGGCGTTCTATGTGTGACTACAGTCTTCACGACGTAGCATCCCGACCCGCCAAGGTCGGGGATAAGCTGGTCTCAACTCAATTTCCAAATGCCATCACGCGCGGCTTCTGTGATCCCAGTCAGCCGCGCGTAGCCGTGTGCCTGTTGCCCGGGACTGAGCTGGCATTCGAAAAAGAAGTAGAATGCGACGCTTCGTTCCGTTTCTTGCCCACCCGGAAATCACCGCACAAGGTGGCTCGCTTCCGCCAGGTCAACCTCAATCGGCCGGCGGCGCATCACGATGCGCTCGAGTTCCCGGATGGAAAGATCGTGCTGGTCACCGACCTTTGCGAGGGCCAATACGCAATCGTGTTGCAATTGCCAAGCACCGGACGGCCTGCCGGCGAAGAAGAGCAGCGCGAAGTCCCCGAGACTGCTTCGCTGATCGCCTGAGGCACGACGGCTGAATTGGGCTGGACAATCAGAGAGAGCCATCGTCCCCGCGGTGGCTCTCAGCATTTTATGATTTGACAAAGACGCAATGAGCTGACGAGCAGGGCTCAGCGGTCCTCCCATTTTGGCTCGCGCTTATCGATGAATGCCTTCAACCCTTCTTCCGCGTCGCGCGCCATCAGGTTTTCCACCATGATTTCCGAAACATACCGGTAGGCGTCGGCCAGGCTCATTTCCGCCTGCCGATAGAAACCCTCTTTACCAATTTTTACGACGTGACTGGATTTTTCAGCAATCTTTCGCGCGAAGGCCAGCGCTTCCTCGCGTTCGGTACCGATATCGACGACGCGGTTGACCAATCCTATGCGGTACGCGTCGTCAGCGGACGCGGCGTCCCCGGTCAGCAACATTTCCATCGCATGCTTGCGGGATACATTGCGCGACAGCGCGACCATCGGTGTCGAGCAGAACAGCCCTATGTCGACTCCGGGCGTCGCAAATCTTGCCTGGCGGGAGGCGACGGCAAGATCGCAACTCGCCACCAGCTGACAGCCTGCGGCGGTCGCCATACCCTGCACCGCGGCGATGATCGGCCGGGGCAGGTTCACGATCTGCTGCATCATGTCGCTGCACGTCGTCATGATGCGATCGAAATAACCGCGGCCGCCATCTGCGTCACTGCGACGGCTGGTGAGCTCCTTGAGGTCATGCCCGGCGCAGAACGCGGGGCCGTTGGCGGCAAGTACGACTGCGCGAACAGTTCTGTCGGCTGCGACGTCTCCCAGCGCGCTCGACAACGCAATCAACATCGCTTCCGACAGGCTATTGCGGGCATCCGGCCGGTTGAGGACAAGGATGGCGACGTCCTCCTCGCGCTCTCTCAGCAGGACCGGCGCATCGGCGGCGATATTCGCAGTCGGCACATTCATAAGACGCATTCCTGACCCTGATCAGGCAGAACCTTAATCCGAACGCGACCCCATGCAAGGCTCGGAACGGGGCGCGGTACCGGGCGTTAGCCCGCATCATGGTCAAGCGAGGAGCGAAATCGCGGTCGCCGCGGCGGCGCGGAAAGCGCTGGTCGGCGCGCGTCAACCGCGAAAGCGACG
>DAISKM010000441.1:0-3565 GCA_036820945.1 Pseudolabrys sp. | reverse complement strand
CAACGCGAAAGTTCTGGAAGTAGGAAGCCCAAATGTCCTTCGAATTTCTGCGGGCAAACAAGCCCGAAGACGTGGGATTGTCATCGGCGCGGCTCGCGCGAATCCGCGACGCTTTACAGGCGGACATCGACAAAGCCGTTGTGCCGGGCGCGGTGGCGCTCGTTGCACGGCGCGGACAAATCGCAAGCCACGACGTTCTCGGCTATCGCGACCGCGAGGCCGGCGCCGCAATGAAGTCGGACACGATCTTCCGAATCGCGTCGATGACGAAGCCGTTCGCCTCGGTCGCCGCCATGATGCTGGCCGAAGAAGGCAGGCTGCTGATCGCCGATCCGGTATCGCGCTATATTCCGCAATTTGCCAATCTCGAGGTGGCCGTCGATTCCGACGATCGTTCAGCCAGCAAACCAAAAGCAGAGCCCTTGCGCCGCGAGATGAGCGTGCACGATTTGCTGCGACACACGTCGGGCTTGACCTACGCGCATTTGGCCGGCCCGCTTCTCAAGTCGCGCTATGAGGGCGCAAGCGTCGCCGACGAAAAACAGACCAATGCCGAGATGGTCGGCAAGCTCGGCAGGCTTCCACTCGCCTACCAGCCCGGCACCACATGGCAATACGGCGTATCGACCGACGTGCTGGGGCGTGTCGTTGAAGTGGCGAGCGGCATGGAACTCGACCGCTTCATCGCGGAGCGCATCTGCAAACCGCTCGGTCTGTCCAATACCGGCTTTGGTCCAATCGACGAGGGTCGGGCGGCCCAGCCGCAGATCGATCGGGCTTCCGGACAGCGGCCGCCGATGCGCAATACCTCCGTTCGCCCGAGGTGGGTTTCCGGTGGCAGCGGACTGCTGTCGACCGCCGGCGACTATGCGCGTTTTGCACAGATGCTCATGAATGGCGGCCAACTTGGCGCCGCCAGGCTCCTGTCGCCGACGACGGTCAGTCTGATGACATCCGATCACCTGACGCCGGATATGCGCCGTAGCCCCTCGACCACAGTCCTGTTCGGCGCGCTTGCGCCGACGGCAGAACTCGGCATCGGTTTTGGTCTCGGCTTTGCCGTGCGTACGCATGCCGGCCGAAACCCTTTGCCGGGCTCGGTCGGCGATTTCTCCTGGAGCGGCGTCACCGGCACCTATTTCTGGATTGATCCGCAACAGCAGCTCATTGCGATTTTGATGATGCAAGCCCCGGCGGAGCGCCTGCATTATCGCTATCTTATGCGGACGCTGGTGTATCAGGCGATCGTTAGTTAGCGACTCTGCGTTTCGGATGCTCGCGGCGCAACCGCTTCGCATCGCGACGATGTTCGTCCCGCATCATTCGATAACGGATTAGTCGAACGACATCGGCAACTGAATGCCGTTCTCCTGCATCTGCAAACGCATTTGAAGAACTTGATGCTCAAGAACGGCGATGCGCTCTCTCACTCCAACGAGCGCGAGCGCAAACAGTGACACTATTTCATCAGCGGTAAGAGATTCCAAATCTTGCACGAGAGGCGCGTTACAAACGCTCCGCTTAAGAGATCTGTCGTGAAGGGGCGCGGCCATTGGCACCGCTCATCGAAATGCAACCTATGATACACCCCGCCACAACTCGGGCGCGTCAACCAATTGGAGGACAGCAGGGCATTCAGGGTGGCCGTGTGTAAGGCCGGTTTCTGATTTGCAACCTGACTGCCGGGCTGGATCGAAGCCGAGGTCCGCAGAGTTCGACGCGCGCGGACCCATATCTGTCGCCGCCAATATCGCTAAAGAATTCTTGCCACGCCTGATCTGTCGAGCGGCAGCTCCCCTCCCACATTGCGAACTTCGCGCAGCGCGCCCGACATTGGTTAGCGAGCGCAGCTTGGCGATCAGGGCAGCTCAGGCCAGTTCTGAGGTCCTCGGCCCTCCCCGCATCATCTTCAAACATGCAACCCCACAACTGCGCGCGCCCCTCTAAGTCAGCTATACATTGGTTGGTACGGGCCTCGCGCGCTGCTGGAGTCCGATTAAGAAGAAAGCAGTTTGGCCTAGGGAATATGACTGCCGGCGCGCCGCCGCCGTTCCCTCCACCTGGGCCCGGCGAACCTGGAGAGCATGGGACGGACCTGCAGGTTCTTGGGTTCGGACCAGTCGTCACGCAACGGTTGCCGTCCTGCACGCATCCGGCCAGGCAACAGATTTGCGCAACCGCTGTTGTGTTTGAACCAACGCCAAATATTGAGACAAGTATCACCACCCGTAGATATCGCATGATCTCTCCTTTGCTTGTCAAAGCGAGAGCAGCGAAGTGCCCACTAGTAACCTGGACGCGATGACGCCAGGCAACGAGCGTACCGTTCTAGCCAAATGCCTCGCATCAGGCGTCATCCTTTTGGAGGATGGAGACCTCATCAAACGCCATTAGCATCAGGTGCAAGAGGGAGCGCAGTGATGCAGCACTTGCGAGCTATGTGGCGATCCATCTTTGAGGTGCTGTTCGTTAGGGCCGTCGCCTTAACGAAAATCCCCACGGCCACCTGTACGCAACAACACCGCGCAAACAGGTTCACGCTCGCGCTGCCAAATGCTCGCGCCTATTTTTGGGGAGCGGGGCTTGTTCGTACGTGGTTCAGAGCTTGCTTCGCAGCTTCTCTGAATAATACCTCGTTGGCAGGGTCCACTTTTCCCGCTTCCACATGCTTCCTTACGACATCTAAAATTGCGTGTTCAAAAGTATCGACTTGCTTGAGGCGACACATCGAGTCGGCTTTATTGGCGATGGCGGCGCTCAACTCGCTTTTTGCCGCCGCTGCCTTTGACTCCTTATCTGCTATGTCATTCGGGTTTTGCGGGATGCTCTCGAGAGCCTTCACATAAGCTATCATAGCGTCACTTGCCTTTTTGAAGGCAGCGCCAAGGGCTGAGCGGGCGTCAATCGGCTTCGGGGTTACTTTGGGCATGGGGGCTGCCGGGTCATCCTTTGGAGCCTTCGTGGGTTGGCGAGATCCCCATGGTTGGAAGTCCCTGAAGGGGCTGGACCTGGGCTTGGGCTTGGTGGGCCTAGCTTCGAGGCTATTGCCGGTTGAGTCGGCGGATTGGTCCAGCCCAACCCAATTATTTGTGTTCACTTCTACTTTGATCATCGGCCCTCTGCCCCTATTGAGTTAGAGACAGCATAGGCAATGGCTGCGATCGCGATGTCATAAATGTTACAGAAGCGCGAATTCGGTAAATTTGCCATCTGTACGCAATCACACCACCCAACGAGCTTCACGCTCGCACTGCCAGGGCCAATGGCACCCACGATGCAGGGCGCGGTGGATGCTTGGAATAATGCAACTGGGGGGACAGCTCTCGATTAAACGCGGCTAAGCCGCCAACGCACCAAGACGTAATGCAACGTTCATGTGCTGCGGCCTGACGCCCAAGCGTGAGGCGAATTCTCACCCCGCCGTCGAAGACGTTTCGGCCCGCTCCAATTTATTGGCAAGCTCAAAGAAATCCTGCGCCATCTTGATCAGGCGCGCCTTGTCCGCAGGATCGGCAACGCGTTCGGCAAGCTCCAGGCACTCGGCAGCGTGCAAGCGATATTCCGC
>DAISKM010000440.1:0-3569 GCA_036820945.1 Pseudolabrys sp. | reverse complement strand
TCGTAGTGGCCGCGAAGCTTCATCTCGCGGAAAATCCCCTCGCGCTGCATCTTTTTCTTCAGCGCCTTGAGGGCCTGGTCAACGTTGTTGTCGCGAACAAGAACTTGCACGCTTGCTCCTTCGTTGTGAGTCCGACTGGTTAAGTTAAAAGGGCCCCGCAGGCGGGGCTTTGAGTCGCGCGGCTCTAGCAGAAAAGGCGTTAAGAGTCCATTCGAGCAAACCGTCGGATTCGAGCCAAGGTGCAACGCGCGGCCGTCCGACCCGCATAACCACCGAGCACGATTATGGATTTCGTCACACGCGCGCCGGTGCTGCCCGTCGAGCAACGGGGAGCCGCTCAGCGCGTCAGCGTGGCCATATTCGTGTGACGTGTCCCATTTTGCGCCGGGGTTGGGCCTCCCCCTTGCCATAGATATGCACGGACGTTCCTGGCACCGTGAGCCATCGGGCGGCATCGTTCACTTCCGTGCCGATCAGGTTCAGCATCTCAACTTTCCGGCCAAGCCGAAGAGGTTTGGCCAGCGGCCATCCTGCCACCGCCCGGATGTGTTGCTCGAACTGTGAAACCGTCGCGCCGTCGATAGTCCAGTGGCCGGAATTGTGCACGCGCGGGGCGATCTCATTCACCAGCACCGTCCACCGACGCCGCTCCCTGACGACGAACATTTCCACCGCCAGCACCCCGACGTAATCGAATGCCCTGGCGATGCGTGTGGCGACCAGGCGCGCCTCGCGGGCGAGTGCGGGGGTCACTTTTGCCGGCACTCGCGAGGTTCTCAAAATATGATCGCGATGCTCGTTCTCGGTCACCTCAAAGCATTCGACCTTGCCGTCGCGTCCCCGCGCGGCCACAACCGAGACCTCGCGCTCGAAGTCGATAATCCCTTCCAGGATGGAAGGCGCATTTTTCAGGGAACGCCAGGCCGCAATTGCGTCGCTGCCTTTGGCGATTTTCGCCTGCCCCTTACCATCGTACCCGAGCTGGCGCGTCTTGAGCACCCCCGGCAGGCCGACCGCCGTGATAGCCTGCTCCAACTGCGTGGCGCTGTGGACCGGGGCAAAGGGAGCGGTCGCAATCTTCAGGCCGCTGATAAAATTTTTTTCAATAAGGCGGTCCTGCGTGGTTTCGAGCACCTGCGGATCGGGCAGCACCGGCTTTCGCTCGGCAAGAAATGCAGCGGCCTTCGCCGGAACATTCTCGAATTCATAGGTGATGACGTCAACTGCGCCGGCAAAACGGCCAAGCGCTGTTTCGTCTTCATAGGCGGCGCATGTCCCGGCGTGCACCACATCGAAAGCACACGAGTCTTTTTCGGGCGAAAAAACGTGGCAGCGCAATCCCAGGGGCGCGGCGGCAAGTGCAAGCATGCGCGCGAGTTGACCGCCGCCGAGAATGCCGATGGTCGCGCCGGGCTTCAGCACGTCACTACGCTGATAAAGACCATTTTTCGTCCGCTCGTCCCCGCGCCCCGGCCTTCGCTCGCTTCGGCGGGTTCGAGTCCGCCGAAGCTCAGAGCGCGGAGGCGGAAAGTGGGGATCCAGAAAACGAAATGACGTTGGCCATGGATTCCCGCTATTGCGGGAATTGACGAGATGGCGGGACGGCACAGAGAGGACATGATCAGTCTTTCGGTCGCTTGGCGACGGATCTGGTCTGCTGCGCGCGCCAGCCGTCCAGCCGTTTGGCGGTCTTGGCGTCCGACAGCGCGAGCACAGCGGCCGCAAGCAACGCCGCGTTGATCGCTCCCGCCTTGCCGATCGCGAGAGTGCCCACAGGTATGCCGCCCGGCATCTGCATGATCGACAGGAGCGAGTCCTTGCCTTCCAGGGCGTGGGTGTTCATTGGCACGCCAAAGACCGGCAGGGGGGTCATTGACGCGGTCATTCCGGGCAGATGGGCGGCTCCGCCGGCGCCGGCGATAATCACCTTGAAGCCGTTCTTGCGCGCGCTGCTGGCAAATTCGTACAGCCGCTTGGGCGTCCGGTGCGCCGAAACGATTCGTGCCTCGTAACCGATGCGGAGGGCATCGAGAGTCTTTGCGGCGTGCCTCATCGTGGTCCAGTCCGATTGGCTGCCCATGATGATCGCGACCGGTTTTGATGCCATTTTGCTCCCCGAAAACGCAATACCCTGCGCAAGGAAGCGGCGGATTATAGGTTGAGGCTCCCCGCTGGCAAGGCGAAAGGGGTATTCTCTCGCGCAAGGTTAAGATTCGCCGAGGGGACATACATGGGTCTGCCACAAGCCGAAACGCGCCTGCACGATGAGTTTCCGCCAGCAGCTTTGCTGTTGGCGGAAATCGATCGGCTCAAGCGCGAGGTTGCGGTTGCGCGTGCGCGCATCGGGGAGCTGGAGGCGCGCGCTGACATCGATCCGTTGCTGGATATTCTCAACCGCCGCGGCTTTGAACGCGAGCTCAGACGTGCGATCGCTTATGTTAAGCGCTACGGCACGCAGGCCGCGATCATGTTCGTTGATCTTGATAACTTCAAAGCGGTCAATGACCGCCACGGCCACATTACTGGCGATGCGCTGCTAAAGGCGGTGACGCGTGAGCTATGCGCGCATGTCCGCGCGTCCGACGTGATTGGGCGAATCGGTGGCGACGAGTTTGGCGTGGTGATTTGGTGGGTCGACGAGCCGGACGCGTCGGCGAAAGCGCGCGAGCTCGAGAGCGTGATTGCAAGGGCCAGTGTCCAGCACGGCCAGGTGCAGGTGCAGGTCGGCGCGAGCGTGGGGGCGGCGCCCCTTCTGGCGGACGCGACGCCTGCCGAAATCATCGCCGCTGCCGACCGGGCGATGTATGCTCGAAAGCAGGAGAAAAGCGGATAGAGCGCGGTCAGGCTGCCTCGCCGGGTTCCTACGCAATGATATCGGGCGTCAACTGGTCCTCGATGCGACGGATCTTGTCGCGCAGGATGAGCTTTCGCTTCTTGAGCCGCTGTATCTGAATAAGGTCGGAACCGGGCGAGGTAACCAGGGCTGTTATGGCCGCGTCCAGGTCGCGGTGCTCCTGCTGCAGGCGCGTAAGCTGCTCCCGCAACGCGCGTTCTTCTTCGTTGGTCATTGCCACCGCTGGTTTGTGCGCTTGCCGGCCGTCTCGGCAAAAGCGAAGCAATTATTACGTTTTCCACAAGGCCGTTCAAGCTTACGGAAAATCCACGACATTCAAAGGTTTGGGTCCGTTTGCCGCGAAACCATGATGGGTGTACCGTCGCACTTGTGGTGAGTCTGCGCTAGACTTAGATCGTGGAGAGCCACTGATTGAGGAGACATACTGCATGTCGATGCAATCGCACCTTGCGGAATTGGAAAGACGACATCAGGCGCTCGAAGATGAAATCAGCGAATGCCTGACCCATCCCGCGGTCGATGACCTGAAAATCGTGGAACTCAAACGTCGGAAATTACAGGTGAAGGACGAGATCGAACGGCTGCGTCAAAACGGCCGGGCCAGCGTGCACTGACCGCTCGATCTCGGGCAAATTTTTGATCACGCCGAACTCGGGGCGTACCCGAGTTCGGCTATTATTTTTTGTTGGAAACTCCATTGCCCATTGGAGTTGAA
>DAISKM010000439.1:0-3598 GCA_036820945.1 Pseudolabrys sp. | reverse complement strand
CATCGAAGGCGAGCTGATCGCCAAATCCACCGGTACCGTCTCATCGTTCACAGTCGGCGAGCGCGTCTTTCATCAGAAATTCGGCAACGGCAACGTGGTGGCCGTGGACGGCAACAAGCTCACCATCGCCTTCGACAAGTCCGGCGAAAAGCGCGTGGTGGACAGTTTTGTGGAGAAGGTCTGACTCAATACGACGTCAGCAATTCGATCTTCGTGTTGGCGAGGATCAGCCGCTTGGCGAGCAGGACGGCCAGGTTGCGTATGATGCGCTCGCCGACCTGAGGGTGTTTTTCGCGAAACGCGGCGAACTCATCCAGCGGAAACTCAAGGCACTGTACTGACGTATCGGCCCAGACATCGGCCGACCGGTTTTCCTCCAACAAGCCCATCTCGCCGAAGACCATGCCCGCGGCAAGCGTCGCAAGCCGCACGCCATCCGGCAGTTTGACGCTGACCATGCCGCTCTGCAGGAAGAACAAGGACGAGGCGCGTTCTCCCGCCTCCACAATGCATTGCCCGGCCTGATAGGATCGCGGTCGCATAAGAGCAGCAAGAGCATCAATCTCGCGGTCGGTCAGCCCGGCAAGCAGAGCCTGCTCGCGCAGCGTAGTGGGATCGTTCAGGTGTTCGTACCCACCACACCGATAGATGATCTGGTCCTCGGCCCACTCGATCGCTTCGTCGAGCATGGCGAACTTGCGCAATTTCGAAAGCGATTCGATCAGCGGGCCGATTGTCGTAGCAATTGAAGACTGTGACTGTACGCCTGACAAGATCACCGTCGTTTCGGCTTCTGTCAGCCCGCCCAGGCTGTCGGCGAGCAGCCGCGCGGCCGCCTTGGTGATGGTGGGGACCCGACGGAAGTCGAGGATGACAAATTCGGAGGTCGGCCGATTCTGGACGAGCCGCCGCGAGAGATATTCGATCACGCCGAAGCTCAGCGCGCCGGTTAGCTCGTAGACGTGACAATATCGGTGATGGTCATCGAGAATTTTCTGTTCGTGCGGCTGGCGATTGCGGCGCGACGACGCGCTGCCGATATCGTATTCAGCGATGATGCCATTTCTTGCGTTGCCGCTGCGGTTGAACAGGTGCAGGTCGAAATGCGCTGACAGCGCTTCGCAGACTTTCAGTCCACGCACGCTGTTACCGTGCTTGTCGAGACGGGGCGAGTACGTGCCAAGCCCAAGCTGCGACGGCAGCGCGGCAATAATCCCGCCGCCCACTCCGCTCTTCGCCGGTATACCGACCCTGTAAATCCATTCGCCCGCGTAATCGTACATCCCCGAGCTCGTCATCACGGACAATGTCCGGGCGACGGCGTAGGCACTGACAACCTGCTCACCGCTGAGCGGGTTACGGCCACGATTGGCAAGCGTTGCTGCCATCACGGCAATGTCGCGCGCGGTCACCAGGACCGAACACTGGCCGAAATAGACGGCCAGAATGGCATCGACATCGCCTTTTATGACGCCATGATTGCGTAAAAGATAAGCAATCGCGCGATTGCGATCGCCGGTTGCGCGCTCCGAGGCGAACACCGCCTCATCCACCCCCAGCTTCCGGCCGGCAAAGCGGCTCAGCATTGTGAGCACGGAGCCGAATGCGTCTTTTCCTTGGGCGTCGTAAATCAGCCCCGAGCAGGTGATGGCTCCGGCATTGACCATCGGATTGAAGGGACGATTATCCGCGCGCAGCCGGATCGAATTGAAGACGTCCCCGCTCGGCTCGACCCCGATCAGGCTTTCGACTTTCTCGGCGCCGATCGTCTCGAGGGCCAACGCGAATACGAAGGCCTTTGAGATGGACTGTATGGTAAAGGGAACATTGCTATCGCCGACCTCGTAAACATAGCCGTCGGTGGTTGCGATACTGATGCCGAAATCGGCCGGATTGGCCTTCGTGAGCTCTGGAATGTAGTCGGCGACGGCACCGCTGTGGTCGGCTGCGATTTCGGCGTGGCAGCGCTCCAGAAAATGCAGCAATGGCGGTTGGAGAATTTCGCCAGTTTGCCCTGCCGAACCAGCAACCATGTTTGTACGCGCGTCCATGCTTTTCCCCCGCCAGACTGACTTGAGAAGCAAGCCTTGTGCCGGTTCGGACGGCGCAATCGACGCAGCTTGCAGGTTTGGGGATCCTAGGCGGTCGCGCCAGCTTTTCCCGGTTCCTGGACGCCGGTGTCAAGCAAGCCCGTGAGCACGCTCGGATCGGCCGCGACACGCACGACCAGCGGCTCCTCGCGGCCGCGGATGGCAACTTCGGTGCGGGCGAGCGTGTCGGCCCGAATTCCAGCGGTTGCAAACACCTGTTCAGAAATGATGGCCTTGCAGTCCAGAGTCTTCGTCAAGTCCTGCAGCCTCGCAGCCACGTTGACCGGATCACCAAGCGCCGTGAACACGCTGTGATCCTGAAAGCCGATATCGCCGATAATGACCTCTCCTCCTTGGATGCCGATGCCATACTGGATCGGCTCCGGCAGATCGGACGCGAGCTGGCGGTTCATGTATTCGATATTGGTCGCGACGTTCGCGGCCGCGCGGACCGCCTGCCGACACGCAGTTTTCGGATCGACATCGATTCCAAACAAGGCAAGGATGCCGTCCCCGAGGAACTGGTTCGGCTTGCCGCCCGCGTCAAGCGCCGCCTGCGAGCACGCGGCGAGAAAGCGGTTGATGAGAAAGACAACGTCGAATGGCAACCGCGCTTCGGCCAGCTTGGTCGACCCGCGCATGTCCACGAACATGCTGACGATATAGCGTTCCTTGCCGATGTTCATGCGACTGCCTTTGCGCAGCAGTTCGGCATTCATGCTCGCCGGCAGAATCGGAATCACCGCCACATCCGACACCGGCCGAAGCTGGCAGGCGAGACGGATCGACGGGTTTGCTGAAACGCCGATGGCCTCCAGCACGAAAGCCTCGCGTCCCGAAGGACGCGGCAGCTTGCTGCGGTCGCTCAGAACTCGGATCCG
This sequence comes from Pseudolabrys sp., assembly GCA_036820945.1. GTDB lineage: Bacteria > Pseudomonadota > Alphaproteobacteria > Rhizobiales > Xanthobacteraceae > Pseudolabrys. The sequence goes on along the minus strand of DAISKM010000439.1, from coordinate 627 downwards.
GCACGTCGAACAGCGCGCGCGGCCGCCGCAAACGCTGGCGTGCGGAATTTTGAAGCGCAGGCTGGTCTCGAGGACGCTCAAGCCCTTTGGCACGCGCACCTGCCGGTTCGGGTACGTAATTGTGATCATGCCGCTCTGGCGCTCGCGCAACGTGCGCACGCCGCGCGCCACGAAGACCAGCGCGATTGCGGCGCCATATGCGATCGGGAAGTAAAAGAGACTGATCTCCGTGATCAGTCGCGCCTGGTCGGCTGTAACTCGCTGCAAATGGTCCTTGCGCCATTCTGGGTCGTCGGAAAGCTCGGCCACTTCGCGGCCGGCGTGATGCGCGCCGATCATGGCGAGCGGCGGCATGAGAATCGCGATGGCAAGAAGAATCGGGGCTGCCCAGTCGAAAAACGATTTCAACCGCAGCCAGAAATAGAGACCGATGCAGGCGTGGATCCACGCGACCGTCAGCGAAATGAATTGCACGGCAATGTTATAGGGCGCTGCAACCCAGTATGCGAACAGGGCGGTCGCATAATTGAATGGCGGAGTTCCGAACAGAAGGCCGGTGAGACGTTCAGCACCGAGATGACTGGCGAGCCAGAGCGGAATGGTGAGACCAAGAACGAGGTGCGTGAT
>DAISKM010000438.1:0-3600 GCA_036820945.1 Pseudolabrys sp. | reverse complement strand
GTGGGGCATTCCTTCTCAGGCATGATCGTGACGGAGGTCGGCGTCGATCCGAAAGTTTCCGCTGTCGTCTACGTCGCGGCGCGGGCCCCGGATGCGGGAGAGGATTATACGGCGCTAGCCGAGAAATTTCCTACACCGCCCGCATCGGCAGGCATTGTCTTCGATGGCGAAGAGGGAAGGCTTACCGAAGCTGCGTTCTTACGAGATTTTGCAGGCGACTTGCCTGAGGCCCGGGCGAGGGTCTCTACGCGGTCCAACAGCCTTTTCACAAAGCGCTTCTGACCGGCAAGACAAAACACGCCGCCTGGCGTTCAAAGCCGAGCTACTATGCGGTCTCGACGGAAGACCGCACCATCAATCCGGATCTCGAGCGTTTCATGGCCAAGCGCATGGGAGCCAAGACCATCGAAGTGAAGGCAAGCCATCTGTCCCTGATCTCTCATCCCGACGATATTGCCAACCTGATCCTGCAAGCCTCCGGACGCTCCGGTTTATGAATACACGGTGTCAGGTGAATCCGGGACATGCACCGGCAGCGAGATCACGAGCTGAAGCAAACCGCTGCTGGCGAATGCTTCGACAAACCCATGGGGTTCACCCCGTCGGCTGGCGACCGACAAAGCGGACATAGCGGGTTAGCTAGAATGTCGTGTATCCGCGTTAGCGCGGTCAGGGGAACCATCTGATAACGGCGATCCTTGATCCCGGTATTCGCCAGTCCGCCGCGGAAGCTTTCCGCTAGTTCTTGCGCAAAAAAACATAATCTGCCGCATATTGGGCCGCCCTTAGTTTGCCAGCTTGGTCGCACGTGCCATTCAGCTTGCCACCTTTGGTATTGATCCGCTGCACGGTGGTAACTCCGGTCAAGGTCCCATTTCCGCGCTGTGCAACCACGTTGAGCTTCAGCCACGGAATGTCGTTCGCGTCGGCGCCGGGCGCGTCACCAACGACCTTACCGACAATTGCGCTGCCGTCGGCCAATTCCCAGTTTGGACCGGCATAGTGGCGACCGACAGTGTTGCCATCAGCAATGAGCGTCGCAATCGGTTCGCGAAACTGCCAGACGAGCTTGGCATCAGGGCTGGCTTTGCATTCATAGACCTGCGCGCCCTCGGCATGAACTTTCAGCACCACCGCTTCTCCCGGAGCGGCAATCGAATTCGGGACTTGGGCCGTGGCCATTGGTAAGAATGCCAGCACCCCGACCAGCGTCGGCAACGCCAATACGATTGAGTCTCTTGTGTCCATTGCGGACCTCCTACCTTCGAGAATTTTTTTACCTCGCCGCGTGCGCGCGCCCGACGAAAACGTCATCGTTCCGATCGGTAAGCTCAGGCGAGCGAGGTGCGCCCAATACTGCACATATGCCCCCTCGCCATCCGCCGCCACCAGCGTCAAGAGAAATAAGCCCGGCTCGCCTGAGAGCCGCGCCAAGTCGCAGGCCGGAATGATCCGCTGCGTGGGCACATAAAGCTCATCGATCTGCAGGACAGGGCGTGTGAATGCTACCAGACAATCAAATTGAACTATGGCGCTTTGCTGCACTCAAAATCCGACAAATCGTACATCGAACGAGCGACGATCGCTGCGCCAGTCGCGACCAGGTACTTGGACCACAATTTCGATACTAATAGTCCTGTTTCTGCCCCGTTGTTTGCGGCTGTGACTCCGGAATGACGTCGACGATCTCGCCCGTCATCTCATTAATTAAAAGAATTTGGTCTTTCATTTTCGCGTACCCGTAGTCGGCAAGCTGCGGGACCTGGTGGGTCAACTCCGGCGGAAGGCCATCCGGCGTGACGTCTGTCGGAAGTTTAGCACCGATTTTCGGCATGAAATCTTGCGCGGACTTGACCTCTGTGTGCTTGGTCAGCAACGTCTGTCGAATTTGCTGGCGCTGATCATCATTCAGATTCAGCTTCGGGAGAGATGGGTTCTGCGGCAGACTGCCACCGCTCTGTTCAACGGCGCCGCGTATGTCATCGGCGGCAGGCGCCGAGCCGGTCATCGCCAACAGCAAGGCTGAGCACAGAAAGAGCTTTCGGGTCAAATGCATGGTGGCTCCGGGGTTCCGCATCAAATTAGATCGCGGGACGAGACGGAGTCGTGAGCCGGGGACGCACTTTCACTAGCACAAGCGCGCACCGTACCGTCGCTCAGGTCAATGCCGCGCACCCGCTTAGAGTGCCGATAGGTGCAGGATTGAGGATGGGATCAACTAGAGACATGTCCGCTTTACCCCCAAAAAGCGGATATTGAAGACGGGTGCTGGCATGAGGCGGCGTGAATTTATTGGTGTGCTCAGCCTTTCCGCCTAGTCATTCAATTCGCCGCGCGTCCTTGATAATCTGATTGAAGCGCCGCAGGCCTCCTGGGAGCGCAGGTTCTGGATGTCCAACCAATCACCGTTTTCGTTACTTGCCACACCGATCACTTTGCCCATTGGGACGATCGCGCTGGCGATCGGCATATTTATCCTCGATACGCTCACCGACGTCGAGGTCGCTGTCGGTGTTCTCTACATTCCCGTCGTGCTGGTCGCCGCGCGCATTTTCAAGACGCGCGGCATTGTGCTGGTAGCACTGGGTTGCGCCGCATTGGCACTTTTGGGTCATTTTATCTCCCCCGGGAACCCATGGAGCACGACAGCCATCCTTGATCGCCTGCTCGGTCTGGTAGCTCTAGGCTTCACGACCTTCCTCGTCGCGAAAAACCGCTCGGCGGAGGAGGCGCTGGCCGAACGGGCGAAACTACTCGACCTCACCCACGATACGATTTTCGTGCGCGACACAAAGGACATCATCACGTATTGGAATCGTGGCGCGCAAGAAATGTACGGTTGGACACAAGCGGAGGTTCTCGGCAAAGTCACCCACAACCTCCTGCACACGATCTTTCCCGAACCCCTCGAACAAATTAACGCAACCTTGCGCCGCACCGACCGCTGGGATGGTGAGTTGGTGCACAGCAAGCGCGACGGTACGCAGGTCGTTGTGGCGAGCCGCTGGTCGGTGCAGCACGATCAACAAGGCCGCCCAATCGGGACGCTGGAAACCAATAACGATATAACTGAACGCAAGCGGGCGGAAGAGTATCTGCAACGGCAGGCAACCCTGCTGGACCAGACTCATGACGCCATCATCGTGTGGAAATTTTCAGGCGAGATCATTTACTGGAATCGTGGCGCAGAACGCCTCTACGGCTATACCGCGGAAGAAGCGACGGGCCGCAGCAGCCATGACCTTCTCCGCACCGAGCATCCGATGCCGGCGGAACTATTCGAGGCAACGATCGAACGCGACGAAACCTGGCTCGGCGAGTTGCGGCAGACGACGCGCGATGGGCGCAAGGTGGTCGTGGACAGCCGGCACGTGCTCGTGCGCGCACCGGACGGCCAGCGCCTTGTTATAGAGACGAATCGCGATGTCACCGAACGCAGGCGCGCGGAAGGGGCTTTGCGACGCAGCGAAGCGCATCTGGCGAAGTCGCTACGCGACGACGGCCCGAAGCGCGCCGCGGTGCTCATGCGCCTGCTGCGCGAGCACGGTATCGAACGCCTGCCCGATGCCGCGATTCGGTTCGCCCGCCATACGCACGGCA
>DAISKM010000437.1:0-3604 GCA_036820945.1 Pseudolabrys sp. | reverse complement strand
ACATCATGCACTACGGCACCGAAGAACAGAAAAAGCGATGGCTGCCGAAACTCGCCACCGGCGAGCTGGTCGGCGCGATCGCCATGACAGAACCAGGCGCCGGCTCGGACCTGCAAGGCGTCCGCACCTCGGCGAAGAAATCCGGGAATGGATATGTGATCAACGGATCGAAGACATTCATCACGAATGGGCAGCACGCCAATCTGATTATCGTTGTGGCCAAGACGGACCCGAAAGCGGGGGCGAAGGGCACGTCATTGTTCGTGGTCGAGACCGATGATACGCAGGGATTTCGGCGTGGCCGCAAGCTAAAGAAGCTCGGCATGGACGCAGCCGATACCTCGGAGCTGTTTTTCGAGGACGTGCAGTTACCGGCGTCCAGCCTGCTCGGGACCGAAGAAGGGCAGGGCTTTTACCAACTGATGAAGGAATTGCCGCAGGAGCGCCTGATCGTCGCCATCCATGCTGTCGCCATGATGGAGCGCGCGCTTGCGCTGACGATCGACTATGTAAAGCAGCGCAAGGCCTTCGGGCAGGCGATTATCGAGTTCCAGAATACCCAATTCGAACTCGCCGAGTGCAAGACCGAGGCGACAATCGCCAAGGTTTTTCTGGACCATTGCATTGAGCGGCACGTCAGCGGCGAGCTTGATACCGTCACCGCCTCAATGGCCAAGTACAGGCTCACCGACACGCAAGGCAAAGTGATCGACCGATGCCTGCAATTGTTCGGTGGCTATGGCTATATGGATGAATACCCGATCTCGCGCATGTACCGCGATGCGCGCGTCTTGCGCATCTACGCGGGCACCAACGAGATCATGAAATTGCTGATCGCGCGCAGCCTTTAACGCGCACCCATACTGGAGAGTCCCATGCCAGAGGCATTCATCTACGATCACGTCCGCAGCCCTCGCGGGCGCGGCAAAGCGGACGGATCGCTGCACGAGGTAACCGCACTGAACCTCGCTGCGCAGACGCTCGGGGCGGTAAAGGACCGCAACAAGCTCGACCCTGCGCTCGTCGAAGATGTGGTGCTTGGTTGCGTAGATCCTGTCGGCGAAGCAGGCGGGGATATTGCGCGCGCGTCAGCACTGGTCGCAGGCTTTGGCGACAGCGTGCCGGGTGTGCAGATCAACCGTTTTTGCGCGTCCGGCCTCGATGCGGTGAATTTTGCCGCTGCCGAGGTCATGTCGGGCCAGCACGAGATGACAATCGGCGGCGGCGTTGAATCGATGAGCCGCGTCGGCATTGGCGCATCAGGCGGCGCCTGGCCGGTCGACCCTTCCATCGCGGTGACGACGTATTTCCTGCCCCAGGGTATTTCCGCCGACCTTATTGCGACGAAATACGGATTTTCGCGCGACGACGTCGATGCTTACGCGGTCGAAAGCCAGAAACGCGCCGCCAAGGCCTGGGACGAGGGACGCTTCAAAAATTCGGTTATTCCGGTGAGGGACGTCAACGGCCTGACAATTCTGGCTAAAGACGAGCATATGCGGCCAGGCACGACCATGCAGACACTGGCGGCTCTGCAGCCTTCTTTTGTGCAAATGGGAGAGATGGCGGGTTTCGACGCAGTCGCTGTACAACGTTATCCTGAGGTTGAGGCAGTCAATCACGTTCACACGCCCGGCAATTCCTCCGGAATTGTCGACGGCGCCGCCGCAGTTCTTATCGGCAGCAAAGCCGCGGGCAAGGCCGCGGGCCTGAAACCGCGCGCCAGGATCCGTCAGTTCGCCAATGTGGGCTCCGAGCCATCGATCATGCTGACCGGTCCAATCCCGGTGACAGAAAAAGTCCTGAAAAGGGCCGGCATGACGAAAAAGGACATCGATCTGTGGGAGCTCAACGAGGCATTTGCTTCGGTGGTTTTGCGCTACATGCAGGCGTTCGACATTTCGCACGAGAAGATCAACGTGAATGGTGGCGCCATTGCCATGGGCCATCCACTCGGCGCCACTGGCGCGATGATCCTTGGCACCGTTCTCGATGAACTGGAGAGGCGCGACAAGGAAACCGCGCTTGTAACGTTATGCATCGGCGTCGGCATGGGGACGGCCACGATCATCGAGCGCGTTTAGCATGCCGAAAATCGACATTGACAAAATCCCGATCGACACGTCGACGGGATATCCGCCGCCCTTCAACCAGGCCGTGGAAGGGCGCAGCCGCAAACGGCTTGCCCGCGCCGCAGGTCTCACGCACTTCGGCGTCAATATCTGCACGCTTAAGCCGGGCGCCGCGTCCTCGCAGCGTCACTGGCATGAGGGCGAGGACGAGCTCGTCTACGTGCTGGCAGGGGAGGTGGTGTTGCGGGAGGATGGAGGCGACATTGTGCTCAAGCCGGGGGATGCCGCCGCCTGGAAGGCGGGCGTCGCCAACGGACATTGTCTGATCAATCGCGCGGATCGTGACGCGGTCTTTATCGAGGTCGGTACGCGTGCCTCGTCCGAACGCGCTCATTATTCTGATATCGATATGATGGTCGTGCGTGACGAAAAAGGCGCACGTTACACGAGGAAAAATGGCGAACCCTTTTAGGCATGAACATCGAAAAGCCGAGACCGGTTTCGAAGTGATCATGCGCAGCTGAAACAGGAGTCGGCGATGGCGAATTTCAAGATCGATGTCGACGCGGACGGCATCGCGCTCGTGACCTGGGACATGGCCGGGCGCTCCATGAATGTCATCAACACAAGCGTGATCGAGGAATTGGGCACGTTGGTCGATAAAGTCGCCGCCGACACAGCCATCAAAGGCGTCGTCGTCACCTCCGGCAAGGAAACCTTTTGCGGCGGCGCGGACCTTACGATGCTCGAGGGCATGGGCACTGCGTACGCCAATCTGGTGCGCACGAAAGGCGAAGAGGCCGCCGCTGCTTTCGTATTCGATGAAAGTCGAAAATTATCGCAGGTTTACAGGCGCATCGAGACGAGCGGCAAACCTTGGGTGTGCGCCCTCAATGGCACGGCCATGGGGGGCGGCTTCGAATTCGCGCTTGCCTGCCATTATCGTATGGCAGCCGACAATCCGAGGACGCGGCTCGGCCTGCCCGAGGTCAAGGTCGGATTGTTTCCCGGCGCCGGCGGAACCCAGCGCGTGGCCCGCATGCTTCCGCCAGCCGATGCGCTGCAGTTTCTGCTTAAGGGCGATCAGCTGAAGGTGGATCGCGCCAAAGCCATGAAGTTGATCGACGCCGTGGTGCCGCATGCGGATCTGATCAAGGCGGCCAAGGACTGGATCAAGGCTGGCGGCAAGGCCAAGGCGCCGTGGGACACCGAAGGTTTCCGATTGCCGGGCGGACCGGTCTATTCGAAGGCGGGGATGATGACGTTTCCCGCCGCCAACGCCATCTATCGTCGCGAGACCTACGACAATTATCCCGCGGCGCGTGCCATCCTTCAGGTCGTCTACGAGGGGCTCCAGGTGCCCTTCGATACGGCGCTGCGCATCGAATCGCGCTGGTTTGCCAAAATCCTGCGCTCGCCAGAAGCGGCAGCGATGATTCGCTCGCTTTTCGTGTCGATGCAGGACCTCAACAAGGGCGCCCGGCGACCGGCAAACGAACCGCCGACAAGCCTGAAAAAAATCGGCGTAGTGG
>DAISKM010000436.1:2201-3615 GCA_036820945.1 Pseudolabrys sp. | reverse complement strand
ATTGAGCGCCATGCGCATACCGCGCACTGAACGCCGAAGTACCACGCGTTCACGATGAAGTTCCACATCGCGCAGTCGTCCGTCCGCAGTGGTATCGGTTGCGGAGAACCGCACGGGCAAGCCAAACGGGTCGAGCCGCAAGGCGCGGCCCGACCCGGCGCATCCGCCACTTCGCATTTGACGCCTCGAAACTCTCCCGCGCCCGACTTTTGTGCCGGGTCGCGCGACAATCTTGGCGGAAACACGTCCGAATCCGCTTAATGTTCTGGGTTAACCGAAAGTAGCGGCGGTGGCTTCGCAACGGATGATTGACGTGTCGTTGCAAAGCATGATTGACGAGGTGTTGCCGTCACCGTCCAAATTGTCTGTTTCGGCGATTGAACCGCTCGCGATCGAACCCATCTGAAAGCCCATCAATGCTTGCTCCTGTTGCTTCACTGCTGGATCTCTCCCCCCTCACCGACCGGGCGGAACGCCTGGTTAAGGCCGCTCTTGCTGCCGGAGCGGATGCCGCGGATGCGGTGGCTTTGCGGACAATGTCGCTCGCTATTGAAGTGCGAGACGGGCGGGTCGAGGAATCGGAAAGCTCGGAAGGTGACGACATAAGCCTGCGCGTGCTCGTCGGCCGCCGGCAAGCAACGGTCTCAACCAATGACATATCGGGTGGCAACGCAGCCGCCTTGGCGGAACGAGCCGTTGCCATGGCCCACGCAATTCCCGAGGACAAGTTCGCCGGTCTCGCAGACAGTCATCTGCTGGCGCACGACTTTCCGGACCTCGATCTGATCGATCCCGACCTGCCGACCGTGACCGACCTCGAAGCGCAAGCGCGAGCCGCCGACGAAGCGGCTCTCGCCGTCAAGGGCGTCAGCAAATCGGGCGGAGCGTCTGCTTCGGCCGGCATCGGCGGGATGGTGCTGGTAACCAGTCACGGTTTCCGCGGCGCCTATATTGGATCGAACCATGGGCTTTCGATGACCGCGATCGCCGGCGAGGGCACCGGCATGGAGCGCGACTACGATTATTCTTCCGTCCGTCACGCGACCGATCTTGAAAGTCCCGAAAAAATCGGTCGCCGCGCCGGTACTCGAGCAGTCGCGCGGCTTGATCCACGCAAGGTTTCGACTCGCAAGGTGCCGGTCGTGTTCGATGCGCGTTCGGCCGGCTCGCTGGTTTCGCATCTGGCTAGCGCGGCGAATGGCGCTTCGGTTGCGCGGAAGACCAGTTTTCTCCGTGACAGGATGGGCGCCAAGTTGTTCGCGGACGGCATCCGTATTGTCGATGATCCGTTGCGCAGGCGTGGTCTCCGTTCTCACCCCTTCGACGGCGAAGGCGTCGCCTGCAAGCGGCTGGCTGTTGTCGACGACGGTGTGCTTCGCTCATGGCTACTCGACAGCGCGACCGCTCGGGAACT
>DAISKM010000436.1:0-2191 GCA_036820945.1 Pseudolabrys sp. | reverse complement strand
GACCGGAAATGCCCAGCGAGGCGGTTCATCTGTGACGACTCCAGGACCAAGCAATATACATTTGGAGCCGGGCCACTTGGCTCCGGATGCGCTGATAGCGGACATCAACGATGGATTTTATGTCACCGATCTCATCGGCGTGGGGGCGAACATGATAACCGGCGACTACAGTCGCGGCGCTTCGGGATTCTGGATTGAAAATGGCAAGCGCACGTACGCCGTGAGCGGAGTCACCATTGCGGGCAATCTGCTCGACATGTTCCGCACACTCACTCCGGCCAATGATCTTGAATTTCGTTACGCAACAAACGCTCCGACATTGCGCGTGGAGGGCTTGACCGTTGCCGGTCAATGATGTCCTCGCGTTAAGTGCGCCGCTTGAGGCGATAGTGCGCGACGCCGGGGAGCTCGCGCGTGCAACGGCGCGCCAGCCCTTTAGGCGATGGACCAAAGGCACCGAAGGCTCGCCGGTGACCGAAGGTGACATCGTAGTCAACGATTTCCTTCACGGACATCTTTCAAAGCTCGTTCATGCTGCCGCATGGCTCTCCGAGGAGTCGCACGATCATCTGCCCGACCGTGTCGCGCCGCTGGTCTGGATCGTCGATCCGATCGATGGAACCCGGGCCTATATTTCAGGTCGCGCTGACTGGACCATTTCGGTCGCGCTTGCGGAACACGGCCGACCGCGGATAGCGGCCCTCTACGCGCCGGTCACTGACGAAATGTTTCTCGCCGTGCACGGCGCAGGTGCAACGCTCAACGGTATGCCGATCCATGTATCTCCTAGCGAGACCCTTGCGGGGGCCAAACTGGCGGGACCCAAAAGCTACGTCGATCGGCTGTTGAGAATTTCACCCGCGATAGTGCCGCAGCCCAAGGTGCATTCTCTTGCACTGCGGATTGCGCGGGTTGCGCAGGGGTCATTTGATGCGGCTTTGGCCTCCGGCGGCAGTCACGATTGGGATCTTGCAGCGGCCGATCTTTTGGTGCACGAAGCCGGCGGCGCGCTCACCGACTTCGCCGGTCAGGAGGCGAAGTACAATGAGCCGCGAGCGGCGCATGGCGCGCTGGTGGCCGCCGGCCGCGCCCGTCACGCCGCCATAATCGAGCTCGTGCGCGACCGCGAAATCGAATTCGCGTAGGCTCGGCAATCAGATTATCCGTTCGCCGCCGGGGCATTAACCAGGGATCCCTCCGTGTCAGCAGACTTGCCAAAAAAACAATTGCTGCATCTCGTGCTCGGCGGGGAGCTCGCCGAGCTTGGTGGGAGCGAGTTTAAAGATCTAGACAGAATCGATATTGTCGGCGTGTTCCCGAATTATGCCACTGCCTATGTTGCATGGAAGGCGAAGGCACAGCAGACCGTCGACAATGCCCACATGCGTTACTTCATCGTGCATCTGCATCGCCTGCTCGATCCGGAAGCCACGAGCCAGCCCGTACGCTGAACGATGATGCGATCCTTCAGGCGTAAAATCGTCACTTCACCCGCCTTTCATGAGACTGTCGGCATGGTGGCAGCCTCGTATCTGCGGCTGGTCTGGCGGACGAGCCGGATCACGGTGGAACCTGCGGATATCTACGAACAGGTGGAGATTCCGGTCATTCTCGCGATGTGGCATGGCCAGCATTTCATGGCGCCCTTCATCAAAAAACCGGACGACGCACGCCATCGCGCCAAGGTGCTCATCTCCCGTCATCGCGACGGCGAGATCAATGCGCGTGCTGCCGAGCGGCTGAATGTCGAGACTATTCGGGGCTCCGGCGCCCACGATGGCGGTTTTCACCACAAGGGCGGTGCCGTGGCCTTCACGGAGATGCTTGAGGCCCTCAAAGACGGCTACAATGTCGCAATGACCGCCGATGTACCAAAGGTCGCACGCCGCGCGGGGCTTGGTGTGGTGAAGCTGGCACAACATTCCGGGCGGCCGATCTATGCGGTGGCGATGGCTTCAAGCCGGCGCGTCGAGCTCGACAATTGGGATCGCACAACGATTAACCTCCCATTTGCCCGAATGGGAGTGGTCGCGAGCGATCCCATTTTTGTACCGCCGGATGCTGACCGTGACGCGCTGGAGACGGCACGCCAGCGGGTGGAAAGCGAGCTCAATCGAGCGACAAGACGCGCTTACGAGATCGCCGACCAGACAAGGAGAAGCGGACCTTGAGCGGCAAACTGCCAACCGGT
>DAISKM010000435.1:0-3620 GCA_036820945.1 Pseudolabrys sp. | reverse complement strand
CGGCGCCATGCTCCGCTGGATCGGCAGCGGTCCTGCGACCTTGAAACTGAAAATAATTGATTATCCCGGCGAATGGCTGCTCGACCTGCCGCTATTGGATCAAAGCTACGCCGACTGGTCGCGCGCAACGCTGCAGCTCAGCAAGAGTGGAATGCGCGCTGGCACGGCGCGTGATTTCCTGGCGTTTCTAGCCGATCATCGCCATGACGCACCGGCGAGCGATGAAGATGCCCGACGCGCGCATGAACTTTATCTGCAGCACCTGCGGGCGGCACGCGACGAGCACGGGCTCAACTTTTTGCAGCCTGGCCGTTTCCTCGATCCCGGTCCACTCGGCGAAAATTCCTACATGTGGTTCGCCCCGCTCGACATTCCGGACAATCTCGAGCGCATTGCCGATGGCACGCTGGCCGCCCTGATGGAACGGCGCTTTGAGGCGTACAAGACCGAAGTGGTTACGCCGTTTTATAGCCAGCATTTCCGCAACTACTCGCGGCAAGTCGTGCTTGTGGATGTTCTTGGCGCGCTCCTGGCCGGTCAGGAGGTCTTTGAGGACACGCGCAATGCCATCGACGCGATCATGGAAAGCTTCCGCTATGGGCGCAGCGGTATTATCTCGCGGTTGCTGCAAAGTGCGCGCATCGAGAAGGTGTTGTTTGCTGCGACCAAGGCAGATCACGTTCTCGAGGTGCAGCGCGACCATCTGGCCGCGCTGCTGCGCAACATGGTTGCTATTCCCGCTCTTGATGTCAGCAGCAGCAACGCCATGTTTGACGTGGCGGCACTCGCCTCGGTCATTTCGACGGAAGAGGACACTCAGGAGATTGATGGGCACCAGGTCCAGCTCGTTGTCGGCAAGCCGGTCGGCAGCGCAACCAGAGCGAAATTTTTTGTTGGCAACGTGCCCGCCCGTCCGCCGCGGCCGGAGGCCTGGGGCAAACCGTTCCTCAACATTCCGGTATTCGAGCCTCCGGTCATCGACGTGTCGCCGATCGACGGGATCCCACACATCAATCTCGACCTCGCGCTCGATTTTCTCATCGGAGATCAATTGCGGTGACCAATAGGGACAGCAGAATTCGGCCTGATGAAGCTCTGCGGCCACGGGTCTTGGTCGTTGAGACGCCTGAGAAGCCTCACCCGGGGATCGAGCCATCCGCGCCCCGCATCATCGCGACCAGGCAAAAAGGTCGTATTGTTCCCGCAGCTCCCGTCGAAATTCTGCCCGCGGTTGTATCCCGCCCGCGGCGCTACGGCCTGACAGTGAAGTTTGCCTTGACGGGCCTGGCTGTTGCCTTCTGTGGCTGGCTCGGCGTTGATCTCTATCTCTGGATCGCATCGGCCTTCGAATACAGCACCCGGCTCGGCTGGGCAGCAGCGGCCGCTGCTGCAGCCGGCATCTCCGCTGCGATTGCAATTATTATTCACGAGGCGAGAAGCTATTTCGCCCTGAAGAATGTTGAAATCAACCAGCAACGATTGGCCATGCAACGGGAGAATGTGCGCACATCGCATACGCACGAAACGATCCGCGATGTGATTGCGGAGATTCCAAGGGACCGCGAAAGCACGACCGCGGTCGAGGCATTTCAGCGCAAGGTGCAGCGCCATCATTCGCCCGCACAGCAGATCGAGCTGTTATCGGAAACGGTCATCACGCCGCTCGACAGACGTGCCGAGGCGATTGTGCGTCGTGCAAGCGCGCGCGCCTTCGGCATAACAGCCATCAGTCCCGCTGCGGCAATCGATGTTCTGTTCTTTATTGCCTGCAGCATTCGCATGGTGCGGGAGATCGCCGCTTGCTACGGCCACCGGCCGACGGCTCTCGCCACCGCCCATCTGCTGCGGCGGCTCGTGGTCGAAGCCGGGAAGCTCGGCGCCGTAGATTTCGCCGGGGTTGCGTTGACCCAGCACATTGGAGGTGCCGTTCTCGAGCGCGTGGCGACAAGCGCGGCCGAGTCAATGTATGCCGCGCAACGCATGGCGCGGCTCGGCCTGGTGACAATGGGTATGTGCCGCCCGATCCCGTTTCGCCGGGACGAGCTCCCGGGCATCTTCTCGTCGCTGATCGGCAATTTGCTCGCGCAGCGCCCAGAGACCGGCAAAAACGGCGAACCGGCCTCTATCCCCGATCGCACGGATTGATGTCCGTTATCGGCGGCAAAGCCGACACGTCACGAAGGACCGAAATGCCCGCTTTTCATGTCCACTGAGCCTCTTGGCGGGCATGCGGCTGGCGCCGAGGAGCGTCCTACCTTTTGGGTAAATTCCGCATATCCTTATTGGAAGGGAGCATGTCCTGGAGAGCGAGCTATGGATCTCCACCACGTGCATATATTTGCCAGCAATATCGAAGCGACCATCGAGTGGTGGTCACGCCATCTGGGTGCGAAAGTGTTGTGTGACGCAAATCTCGCTGGAGCGAGAAACGTATTCTTGGCAGTGGGCACGGGCCGACTGCATATCTACGATCAAGCGCCGAAAGATCGTGGCCGCGGCGCAATCCACCATATCGGGATCAAAGTCGCCGATTTGCGCGGGGTATGGCAGCGTTTGCAGGCCGAAGGCCTCACATCGCGTCATGGGCTCCGCGAGCAAGACGGCTGGCGCTACGTCATGATCGCCGCTCCGGACGGCATACTATTGGAGTTGTTTGAATTTGATGATCCTTGCGCACCGGTCAATCTCACCGGCCCGATTCTGAATGCGGACTGAGCGTGCCTCGGTTGTTTTATACCTGAAGCGGTAGACACCTGCGTTATTGGCCCGTTCAAGTGAAGTGAACTTGACGCCGCTTCTGGCCCCAAGCAAACTATTCAATTCGTCCGATATGACCGAGGCTTAGGGGGAAGCATTGGGATACGGTCATTCATTGTACTGGTGTGGCGACAGCCGCATTTTTGATTGTTTCGGGCGGAAAACCGCCGAAGCCAAAAAAAATACGATCACAAGGCGCCGCAGTGCGCTCGGGGGTCGACTTAACGACACCAACTCCATGCTCTGATGTGCCCGACAATGGTCGGTTAGGTTTCGATTTTTTTGCGGCCTCTCGCAGACGTGCAGAGACAAGACTGCCAACGGAGGGAGAGAACCATGAAACGCCGACAGTTCATTGCGGGCGCGACCGTTGGCGTCGCAGCTCTCGCTTCAACTTTTCCAAAGCCCGCCATCGCCCAAGGCGCGCGCGAGCTCAAGATGGTCACAACCTGGCCGAAGACCTTGCCGGGTCTGCAATCGGCCGCAGAGCGGGCCGCGCAATCGATCACCGCACTTTCCGGCGGCCGCCTGAACGTCAAGATGTTCGCTGCCGGTGAACTCGTCGGCGCCATGGAGTCGTTCGACGCCGCCGGATCCGGGTTGGCCGACATGTACCACAGCTCGGAAATTACCTGGTCCGGCAAGTCACCCATGTTTGCTTTTTTCTGCAACGTGCCGTTCGGATTCACAGCTAACGAAATCAACGCGTGGATCTATCACGGCGGCGGTCAGGCGCTTTGGGATGAGTTGAGCGCCGGTTTCGGCCTCAAGCCGTTCATGTGCGGCAACACCGGCCCGCAGATGGGCGGCTGGTTCACCAAGGAAATTACGGGCATCGAATCCTATAAGGGGCTGCGCTACCG
>DAISKM010000434.1:0-3668 GCA_036820945.1 Pseudolabrys sp. | reverse complement strand
CCATTCGTCGGGTCGAAGCCGACCCATCCCAAATTCTCCACATAGACCTCAGCCCAGGCATGCCCGGCCTCCTGGGCGGTCACACCGTCGGCACGGTGAAAGTGGCCCCCGATGTACCGCGCCGGCACACCGAGGGCGCGCGATGCTGCGACAAAGATATGGGTGATGTCCTGGCAGACTCCGCGTCGAAGCGTGAACGCTTGCGCGGCAGTGGTTGCTGCGTGCGTTGGGTCGGTGTCGAAAGCAATTTCGCGATTTAGCGCGACCATGAGGTCGTGCAGCAGAGCAAGACTATCGCTTCCACTACCTGCACGCGTTGCTTGCGCAAATTCGACGATGGCAGGATCAGTTTGCGTCAGCGGCGTTTCGCGCAGATAGAGCTGTGGAGGAAAGCGTTCGACGGCACCCCGGACCACCCCGTCGGTGTTCTGCGTGTCGACTTCACCGTCGACCTCAACAGTCAACTTCGTGAACGGTCCCTCAGCCGTGAAGGAATGAGTGATGTTGCCGAATGCATCTTCATGCTGGTGCAGCAAACAATCTTCGGAAATATCGGTGCGCCAAGCCATAACGTGCTGACCGTCGTGATCACGCGGCGTCAGGCGCAATATCTGCGTCACTCCTGTCGGCGGCGTCTCGTAGGCATAAATGGTCGAGTGGGAGATTCGAATTCGCATTGACGGCGTTAAGGCCTCTCGACGTCATCCTCGGCTTGCTTGGTTATTCACGCTTCACACCTTAAAGACGTGGGCAGCCGGGACAAGCCCGGCCATGAAGGAACGAGTACTCCGCTCAGGTAAGAAATTGCTCGGTGATCAATGCACCGAGCTTGTTGTTTTCAACGATGAATTCGCCGATGAACTCGTGCAGGCCGCGTTGAAAAATGCCGTCCATGCGGCTGTTTTGCAGGCGGGTCCGAATGCCGCGCGCCTGCCGTTGAGCCGGACCCTGGCGGCCATAGGCGCCGGCAATTGAATCCAGATTGCGCACGATCGCCTCGTAGCAGGAAGACAGCGAGCGGGGCATCTCGTCGCGCAAGATCAGCAGATCGGCTACCAGCCAGGGCTGTAGGCTCTCCCGGTAAACCCAATGGTATGCGGTGAGAGCGGACACCGAGCGCAATATGGCGGCCCATTGAAAGTAATCGAGCGGACCGCCCACGCGTTCGTTTTCGGGCAGCAGGAGATGGTATTTCACATCGAGGATGCGGGCCGTGTTGTCGGCGCGCTCGATGTAAACGCCAAGCCGCGAAAACCAATAGGCGTCGTTGCGCAGCATGGTGCGGTACGCGGAGCCGTCAAAGCGAAGCGAGGATTCCTGCACCCACCGCAGAAAGCGGGAGAACTCTTCGCGCGAAGTCGGTCCGTTTCCATAGCGCTTGAGCTCAAGCCAGGTGCCGTTGATCGCGTCCCACATTTCCATCGTCAGGGCAGTACGCACGGCGCGGGCATTGCTGCGCGCAAGCTCGAAGCAGGCTCGGATGGACGATGAATTTTCGAGTGAAAAGGCAAGGAAATCCGTAACGTTTGCTTCGTTGGCTTCCTCGTACAGCTTGAAGAAGGCTGTGGCGCAGCCGGCGGTCGCGACCGCTGATTCCCATTCATTGCTGGTGCCCACATAGGCAAGGGGAAGTGCTGACAGGCGCTGAGTCGCGTCGAGAATTCGTGCGAGGTATTCCGCGCGCTCGACATAGCGCGAAAGCCAATACAGGTTATCGGCGGTGCGGGAGAGCATTGGCTATGACTCTTCCGCCGCCATCCTTCGAGGCTCAGGCGCTGCGCGCCCTCGCACCTCAGGATGACGGCGAAATAAGGTTTCGTCATCCCGAGGCGCTCGCGCGAAGCGCGAGCCTCGAAGGATGGGTCCGGTTGATTGCATCATCCGTCCAACACCCATGTGTCCTTCGTGCCGCCGCCCTGGCTGGAATTGACCACCAGCGAGCCTGCCTTGAGTGCGACGCGCGTCAATCCCCCCGGCACGATCCGCACGCGATTGCGTCCTGTGAGCACGAACGGCCGCAAGTCAACGTGCCGCGGCGCGACGCCTTCTTCCACGCACGTCGGGCACGTAGAGAGCGCAAGCGTCGGCTGGGCGATGAAATTCTTCGGCGATGTTTTGAGCTTAGCGCGGAATTGCTCGATTGCGACTTTGCTGGCGGCGGGCCCGACAAGCATCCCGTATCCGCCGGAGCCATGCACCTCCTTCACCACCAGCTCGTGCAGATGATCGAGAACGTAGGCAAGATGCTCTTCTTCGCGGCAGCGCCAGGTTGGCACATTCTTCAGCAGCGGTTCTTCGCCGAGATAGAATTTCACGATCGCCGGCAGGAAACTGTACACCGCTTTGTCGTCGGCAATTCCGGTGCCTACGGCATTGGCAAGCGTAACGTTGCCGGCTTTGTACGCCGACATGAGTCCGGGCACTCCTAGAGCGGAATCCGGCCGGAAGGTGAGGGGATCCAGGAAATCGTCATCGATGCGGCGATAGATGACATCCACCCGACGCGGGCCCTGGGTTGTCCGCATGTAGACGATCTCGTCCGTGACGATGAGATCGCGGCCTTCGACCAGCTCAACGCCTAGCTTGTCGGCGAGAAATGAATGCTCGTAGTAGGCCGAATTGAAGACGCCTGGCGTGAGCAGGACCACATTCGGGTCGCGCGGAGCCGACAATGGCGCGACCGATTTCAGCGTCGCAAGCAACTCGTCTGGATAATTCTCGACGGGCGCTATGCGATGGCGCGAAAATAGTTCTGGAAAAAGCCGCATCATGATTTCGCGGTTTTCGAGCATGTACGAGACGCCGGACGGCGTACGTGCGTTGTCTTCCAGAACGTAAAAGGTCTCGGCATCGACGCGCACGATGTCGATACCGGCAACGTGCACATAAATATCGTGCGGTACGTCCTGGCCGCTCATCTCGGGACGGAACGCGGGGTTACGAAATACGAGGTCATCCGGAACCACGCCCGCGCGCAAAATCTCGCGCGCACCGTAAATGTCCTTGATGAAGGCATTGAGTGCGCTGACACGCTGGGTCAGCCCCTTTTCGAGCAGCCTCCAATCACTGCCTGACATGATGCGTGGAATGACGTCGAACGGGATCAGGCGTTCTTGGGCATCGGCTTCGCCGTAGACCGCGAAGGTGATCCCGATGCGGCGGAAGATGAGTTCGGCTTCACGGCGCCGGTAGGCGAGCACGTCAGGCGGCACCTCGGCGAGCCAGCGGGAGAGTTCCCCGTAGGCCGGGCGAACGCCCCCGTCATGTCCCTTCATTTCGTCGAAGGCGACAGTCATGCGATTCCCCCACTGACTGCCGGGTAAGCAAGTCACCGGCCGGCAGGCCAGTCTCGATGTTACCCGCTATCTCTTGCAAGCTTCAGGCCATGGAAAATACCAGCGAAAACGGGATTTTAGCCGCTCGGGGCGAAAACTCGCACAGGCACTGCCCAATAATTGAGCGCTCAGGCGGGTGGCGGCTTGAGCGGCCACCTAGGCCACGCTAGGTCTTTGCATCTGCCTTTGGGAAATTCGGATGAGCGCCAAGCCCGACATCGTCACCGCTGCCGTGCTGGTGATCGGCGACGAAATCCTGTCGGGCCGCACCAAGGACAGGAATATCGGCTATATCGCCGATTATCTCACGGCCATCGGGATCGACCTGAGAGA
>DAISKM010000433.1:0-3675 GCA_036820945.1 Pseudolabrys sp. | reverse complement strand
CAAGCCGAGCGCATGAATATCGCTCAAGACAACCACAAGTCCCGCGAGCTTTTGTCCGCCGGCTGCGATGCGAAACTCGGCCGCCTGTTTTACCGAATTGATCGTGTCGGCACCGGCATTGGCGAGGCCTACGATCTGCGCCTTGGATGAGGAAGCCTGCAGCAGGAAGGAAGAGAAGTCCTGCGTATTAAGCGGTACGCGCACCTCGCCGCGCACAGTGCCGCCGTTCTCCTTGACGACGCGGGAGAGATCGGCGGCCATTTGATGACCGAAGGCATAATCGGCCGCAAGGATGAACCAGCTCTTGCCGCCTTGCGCCACGATCGCGCGCGCGGTTCCGACCGCCTGGGAATAAGTATCGAACGCCCAATGAAAGCCGGTGGGCGAGCAATCTTCATTGGTCAGCCGCGTCGTTGCCGGGCCGACAGCCAAAGTGATCTTTCCATGGTCGTTGGCGATCTTTTGAACCGCGAGCGCGACCGCGGAATTTGTCAATTCGGCAATGGCGCTCACATTTTCAAGATCAAACCAGCGGCGCGCTATGTTGGCCGCGAGGTCCGGCTTGTTCTGGTGATCGCCGACCACAATCTCCACCGGTTTCCCGAGCACCTTTCCGCCAAAGTCCTCGACCGCCATCTGCGCGGCGGTGACCGATGTCTTGCCGCCAAAATCGGCATAAGGCCCAGCCTGATCGTTGAGAATGCCGATGCGTATCGCTGCCGGCGCCTGCGCCCAGGCGAGCGGCTGCAACACGAAGGCCGTACAAAGACACGTGGCCAGCCAAATGATGCGCATGACACCCTCCAAGACAGCTAAAATTCTCAAGCCCGATGGGCTCTCAACAGAGTTTCGTCTTTTTAGGTGCAGGGAGCAACAATGTCCGCTCTGGGTCACAAGCAGACATTTGCGCCGCAATAGGCCATGTCTGCTTTACGCCCAATAGCGACGCAAAAGCAGACATGCCGCAATTGGTCATGTCTACTTTTGACGGCGTCTCTTTTTAGTTCGTAGTCGTGAAATGGTTTCGTCGTGCATAGGATTCGATGCCGGGGCAGATGGAATGGGCGAGTCCGGCGCAGGGTCTTGAATCGGCGCGCCCAAGCGTTCAAGTGCTTTTTGAAGCAGCTGACGTGCTTCTTCTTGCTCAGTGGCGTTCATTCGCCGCGGGTCGACATTGATGCTGATGTGGGGCAAGCGAATGGCAATCGCCTCGCCTTCATGGGCTATTGCTTGAAAATCGTCGATGACGCGGTACGTGGTTATCGGATCGGCAAACCCCTTAACCCTGATCCGCCCGACCTCCTCACAGCTGATCTCGTCTTTTACGTGCGCATAGGTTTCATAGGAGATCAGGATTTCTCCAGGGGGCGCCTCGCTTTCAAGACGCGAAGCCAAGTTTACGCCGCTGCCAATGGCGGTGTAGCTGACGCGGTCTTCGCTGCCGAAATTTCCGACCGTGCAATACCCAGTGTGAATGCCCATTCGGCAGGATAAAGGTCGTTCAATACCGGCGTCCCGCCAGATGCTTGCGAGCTGCCGAACACGCTTTTGCATCGCCACCGCCATCTTGACGCATGTCAGAGCATCCGCAGTCACACCGCGACTTTCGGGATCGCCGAAGAAAATCATGACAGCATCGCCAATGTATTTGTCGATCGTCGCGCCGTAGCTCAGAGCAATCAGCGACATTTCGGTCAAATATTCATTTAGGAGCTGCGTAAGGTCTTCCGATTCCATCTTGTCGGTAATTTCGGTAAAGCCCGTGATGTCAGAAAAGAACACCGTGAGTTTTTTGCGCTGGCTAACAACTTTGACATCCTGAGCGCCCGAGAAGATTGTCGCATAGACTTGCGGTGGCAGGTATTTTGCGAGTTTCCCTGATAAAGTCTCAAGCATCGAGTTTTTCTCGGATACCTCGATCGTTACGCGCCGCAGACGTTCACGTTCGGCAGCAAGCTGCTGCTCGCGCAATCGAAGCTCGGTGATGTCGGTTCCGGTTCCCCGATAACCCTTGAACGTTCCGTCCAAAGCGAACACCGGCTTGCCGCTGATTTGCAGAAATCGAAGCTCCTTGTTGGGCAACGTTACGTCGTACTCGAAGTTGCGAAAGGGCTTCCGGGCATTCAGATCGCGGTAATGAGCCTGCCAGTGCGGCACTTCTAATGCCTTGCCTGCAAACTCCTGCCTCGTTCGGCCGATCAGGGCTTCTCGCGCGACCGGCAAGATCTCAAAGAAACGATCAGAGATGTAGGTGAAGCGCAGCTCCTCATCCATCTCATAGAGCCAGTCACCAGAGACCTCAGCGACATCGCGAAAGCGCTGGTTGCTTGCTTCCAACTCCGCTTCATGCCGCTTCATGTTGGTGATATCCGAGAAGACGACGACAACACCGCCATCGCGCGTTTTTCTTTCGCTGATCTGATACCAGGTGCCATCGCTACGCTCTACGACGACAGGCTCGCTTGGATCACGGTGCTTGGCGACACGCTCGCGTATCCACTTTTCAGGGTCCTCTTGGGCTGCCGGAATGAGGCCGTTCCTTATCGCGCGCCGGACGATGCTCTCGAACTTGTCTCCGATTTCGACTGACGAGCCGGCGTCATGCCGCATCAGCTTGTGGTAATGAGAATTGCACAGGATCAATCGATCCTGGTCGTCGTAGAGCGCAAAGCCTTCAGAGATGGTTTCAATCGCTTCCAGGAGACGCTGTCTGGCGAGCGTTACCTCCTGTTCGCGGAGTTTGAGGTCAGTAACGTCGCTGCCGGTGCCGCGGTAGCCAGCGAAATCGCCATCAGCCCCAAAAACCGGTTTGCCGCTGATTTGCAGATAGCGCACTGAACCATCCGCCATCGCAGTGTTGTACGCGAAATTTCGAAACGGGCGGTGCGCGGCGAGTTCGGAATAATGCTTTTTCCAATGAGGCTCGTCGAGTTCGCGGCCGGCAAATTCCTGGCGAGTCTTGCCGATCACCTGCTCAGGCCTGACGGGAAATATTTCGAAAAAACGATCAGAAATGTAAGTGAATCTCAAGTCGGCGTTCATTTCATAGATCCAGTCGCCGGCGGTGTCTGCTACATCTCGAAATCTCTCCTCGCTCGCCTTCATTGCCAAATCGTATGCAGCTTGTGCCTTCGCCGCCCTCAAATGCGATAAGACCCAGTGCCGCACGATGCGAATGTATCTTCGGGCGTCATCAATTGGGGCAGCAACCGCAACACAGAAGAGGCGCTCGCCTTCAAAATCGATAGCGGCGGCGCACCCTTCGAGCATGCTGATCGATCGCGCTGCTTCCTCTGCGGTCACACTGAACGAGTCGATCTCGCCGACCATGATTTTTGCGCCGTTCTCATGAAGGTCGCCAATGCGCGTTCGTTTGGAAGAGGCGATGACCCGACCACGGCCACCGATGATTGTGACGACAGCATCGATCTCGTTGGCGATCTGGTCGCAAATATCCTGAAGAATGCCGATTTCTAGCTGCATCAGGAGCCAGAGTCCTCAAACTGACAAAGAATTTCCCAACCGCCCGTCGCCCCTAATGTGTGACGCGGACGCAATCAAAATATCCGGTAGCATGGCAGCAGCCTGCTATGTCTGCAATTGGGGCCCTGATGTCCGCTTTGGGTCAAAAGCAGACATATGCGCTGCAACAAGCCATGTCCGCTTTACACCCAA
>DAISKM010000432.1:0-3686 GCA_036820945.1 Pseudolabrys sp. | reverse complement strand
CGCGAAGACAAAACAAAGGTCAGGAAACCGGACGCCAGCACCATTGCCGGTGCCTGAGTACAGAGCCGCGGTGGGAAATTACACCCGGCAATATTTGCCCATTGCATGGTTAGCGGGCGGTTAACGTGCCGCGTGACCCTGCAAACGCGGCAGTCCTCTCCCTCGGGGACAAGGGAGAGGACCCTCGGGGGCGCTTACGCAGCGCCGCTGTTGCCGGCACTAGAGGACTTTCAGCCCGGCAACAGGACCGTGTCGATCACGTGAATGACGCCGTTCGACTGGTTCACGTTTCGGATGGTGACCTGAGCGGAGCCACCCTTGGCGTCCCAAATCCAGAGCCTGCCGTCCTTCTCGGCGAAGGTGAGATCGGCGCCTTCGACGGTCTTGAGCATGGCCTTGCCATTTCCGGCCCTGATCTTTTCCATCAAGTCCTTTGCGCTCAAACGCCCGGGCACGACGTGATAGGTGAGGACGTTGGTGAGCGTTTTCTTGTTCTCGGGCTTGAGCAGGGTGTCGACGGTGCCGGCCGGCAACTTCGCGAAGGCGTTGTTGGTCGGCGCAAACACGGTGAATGGACCGGGGGATTGCAGGGTGTCGACCAGGCCCGCCGCCTTCACAGCGGCAACCAGCGTGGTGTGATCCTTCGAATTCACCGCGTTCTGCACGATGTTCTTGGACGGATACATCGGCGCGCCGCCGACGGTGACGGTCTTTTCCTTCATTTCAGCGGAGGCAGAACCGATGCCGCCCAGGCTGATCGCGAGCGCTGCCGCGGCAAAGCCGGCCAGCGCGATGGTGGTGATGCGTTTCATGGCTGTAACTCCGTTGCTGTGTGACGTCCCCGACCTCGGAGACTTCGGAGCTACGCAGCCCGCGCGAATACGGATGCACGGTCACAGAGACGTGAGCTTGCCGGTTGCGATGACCGGTCCGGTCGGCAGTCCGGTCGTCGAACCGCCCGGCGGCTCGAGCGAAACCGCCAATACCGCGTTGTCTTTTGCCAATGCCGCGAGTTCCGGCGACAGGGTCAGCGTCACGCTCTGGTCGGGGCGCAGCAAGCCAACCGACCGCGGCCTCCCATCCGGCGGAATGAGCCACAGCTCCGGAACGCGGGTTGCGTCGGCGCTGAATGCCGCGGGAACCACGGCAACCGTGCCACGCCTGGTGTCGATGGTGGCCACGAATTGGCGATTTCCGCCACCTTCGATAGTCGCAACCAGGGCCTGTTGTTGCGTGAAGGCGCCAAGGTAAATCAGCCCCGCGAGACACGCGGCGGCGAGCGCGCCAGCCGCAAAGCTCAGGCCGCGCCAGAACGCGATGCTTTGCCATAATCCGCCGCGTTGCGTCTGTGCGGGCAGGGCGTCCGCAATCCTGTCCCACAGCTGCGGCGGCGGAGCGACTTCGGCGATTTCCGCCGCCAAGGGCGCAAGGCGTTGCGCCCAGTCCGTCACAAGCCGGGCAAAGGCGGGCTCGCGCGCGACGCGCTGCTCCGCGGCGGCACGCTCCGCCCCGGCGAGCACGCCCAATGCGTACTCCGCGGCGAGCAAGTCGTCATCGTGCGTCGCGTTATGGTCGAACGTATCGCTCATTGCTCAAGACATGCCTTGAGTTTGATCATTGCGCGCCGGATCCAGCTCTTCATGGTGCCGAGTGGCACCTTCATGCGGCTCGCCAGATCCTCGTATGTGCTGCCGTCGAAAAATGCGCCACGCAGCGCGGCGCGCTCGTGCGACGCGAGGCCTTCGAGGCAGCCGTGAAGGCGCGCATAGTCCTGCGCGCTCTCAATATTTCGGTCGGCACCCAGTGCGGTGTCGGCGACCTCGGCAGCGGCGTCGATCGGGTCCATGTTGCGGCTATGACGCGATGCGCGAAGCCGGTCGATCGAGCGGTTGCGCGCGAGCGCAATCAGCCATGTCATCGGGCTTGCCTGGCTGGCATTGAACTCGGCGGCCTTTCGCCACACGGTTACGTAGACCTCCTGCAGCACGTCTTCTGCCTCGCTGCGTTCACCCAAGATACGAAGGCAAACGCCAAAAAGCTTCGCCGAGGTCAGACGGTAGACTGTCTGCAATGCCGCTCGGTCGCCCGCCGGAATCCGGCCGAGCGCGGCGACTATCAGGCTGCGGTTGGAATCAAGATCCATCCTGAGCGGCCCGTTTCGAGACATGCGACCTTACGGCCTTGGCAGCATACCCTCAATTACGAGTGCCCAAGCCGGATGGATCAGTCCTCCAATGCAGGGAATACATGCAGACCATCGGCTCCCAACGGCAGCGGTTCGACACGCGTAACCGCGGCCAGATCGAGATTGCCATGAAGGTGCGGGAATAATGCACCGCCGCGCGACGGCTCCCATTTCAGGCGGTTGCCGAGCCGCTCGGCATCGACTCTGACCAGAAGGAGGTTGTGTTGACCGGCAAAATGCTTTCTGGCGGTCTCGACGACTTGCGCGGCTGTTGAAAAGTGGATGAAGCCATCCCGGCGGTCGAGGTCCGAGCCGGCAAACACGGCCGCTCGTTCGGCCTCCCGCCATAGCGGGGTAGGGCAAATCTTGTAGACCACTCTCACCATGCGAGAAGGTCGCCGAACTCAGGCGGCGCCCTTCAGCTCCGAGCCGCCGTGGGGCGGCGGAATTGGCGAACCGCCGGCCGCATATTCATTCAGCTTGTTGCGCAAGGTCCGGATCGAAATGCCGAGAATATTTGCGGCATGCGTGCGGTTGCCGAGGCAGTGCTTGAGCGTTTCCAGGATCAGGTCGCGCTCGACCTCGGCGACGGTGCGGCCAACCAGGTTCCGGGTAACCTGTTCGGCTGCCATGGCCGCATGAGTGGCAAGATCAGTGCTTCGCGCCTGGTCAAGCCGTGCACCGTCCCGCGAAAGAATCCCGTTAACGCTAATTTCGACGCCGGTCGAGAGCATGCGCACCTCACCCGGCAAGATCTGCCCAGTTTAAGGTTAGCGTCCGGTTAATTCCGGACGAAAAGGCATCGTAGAATTAGGACGCGGGCAATGCGCGACAAGGTCGGCCCGTGCGCCGCCAGTTCACAGTGCGGAGGAGGAAGGACTATTGGCGGTACTGTTGGATGCGCGTGGTGCGCAGCCCGGCGAGACCATGCTGGTCGATCGAAGCCTGCCAGGAAAGGAACTCCTCAACGGTCAGCGTATACCGCGCGCAGGCTTCCTCGAGCGACAAAAGGCCGCCACGCACCGCGGCGACCACTTCCGCCTTTCGGCGGATGACCCAGCGCTTGGTCGTTGTCGGCGGCAAGTCCGCAATAGTCAGCGGACTACCATCAGGCCCGATGACATACTTGACCCTCGGGCGATGGGGTTCGTTCATTGGCACACTCACAAAACATAACTCGACTGACAGGTACTGCGGAAAAACTACAAGCCTCGGCTTAAAATTTGCCTAAGCATGACGAACACAAACGGCAATGTTTGCCGGGTTCCCGCTAACCTTTTGGTTACGGATGGAGGGGCGGGGCTTCTCAGCCCGTCATGGCGGGGCTGGTCCCGGCTATCCCGCTTAGGAGGTCATTCACCCTACCGAGCGAGATCACCGGGACAAGCCCGGTGATGACATATGAAAAAGGCTCACGTCGTTGGTCGAACGATGCGCTTGATCTTGTCGAGTGTGTAGTTCTGGCCGTTGATCGATAGCTGCGGCGGATCCTGCGTGAGAT
>DAISKM010000431.1:0-3686 GCA_036820945.1 Pseudolabrys sp. | reverse complement strand
CAAGTCGAGCGCCTTCGCGGTCTTGAGGTTCACAACCAGTTCGAATTTTGCGGGTGCCTGCACGGGAAGGTCGCCCGGTTTTTCACCCTTGAGGATTCGATCGATATAGGAAGCCGAGCGCTTGACCGTATCGAGGGTATCGGGGGCGTAGGATATTAGGCCGCCAATTGCCGCGCTCTGACGGAACCCGTAGACCGCCGGCAACCGATGCCGGGCGGCAAGCGCGGTAATGAGTCCGGCATGGGTCAGGGTAAAAGTATCAGGTGCGACGATCAGGCCGCTATGGGGCTGTTGGCCAAGTGCCATTGTTGCAGCTTCGATGTCGCTGACGCTGAGTACCTTTGTTATGATTGGTTCGACGTTGAACGTGGCGGCAGCGGTCTCGAACGCGCGCAAGTAAAATGTTCCTCGAAGGATCGCTGTGTCGGGGTTGACCATAATAGCCACCCGTGCGACTGCGGGTGCGATCTCTTTCAGAACCCCGAGCCACTTTCCAACAAGCGACGGCTCATAGAGAGTAAATCCCGTAATATTGCCGCCCGGTCGCGCAAAACTCGCGACGTAACCCGCTCCGATCGGATCTGAGGCTCCTACGAAAATAATCGGAATCGTGCGCGTCTCCCGCGATAATGGAGCGAGTTGCGCATTGAAAAAAGCGAAGATCAAATCCGGCGAAAGACCCACGAGTTCTACTGCGTAGGCACGTGTGCGCTCCACGTTACGGCCACCCCAGCGATAATCGATTCGGATGTTGCGGCCATCCGTCCAGCCAAGCTCCTCAAGCCCTTGCCGAAGCGCCGCAACGATTGCCTTTGCTTCGGTATCGTCGGCGCTGAACGGCATCAAAGCGCCGACCCTTCGCACGCGTTCGGGTTGCTGCGCCCGTGCCTTGAGCGGCCAAGAAACCGCCGCGCCGCCGAGGAGCGTGATGAAATCGCGCCGCTGCATGTGTCCCCTCGTAAGGACCACGCCTTGCGCAGGGCTTAGGCTAGCATTTTTGCGACCCCCATGTCCGCTTTGGGTCATAAGCGGACATTTCGCACTGCATTTGCCATGTCCGCTTTACCCCCGAAAGCGGACCTTTGCATGCAAGGAGCGACCGGCTCTTCGCCCCGATAGCCACTAGTGAAGCCTTGCAATCGGCATCTGCTAAGATGCAGACTCTAGATAGGTGTCAACGCCTGCCGTTCGGGTGCGCGGTGTGTTCACTCGCGCAGAAGAGGAGCATGACGCCATGAGAATCCACGAAATCGACATCCAGGACTACGCGCGACAACTATTGGAAGCACATGGTGCCCAGGCAGTTGTCGAGGCCGCGCAAAAAGCTTGCGCTTTCGAAATGGAAGGCAAAAAAGAAGATGCCGAAATTTGGAGGCACATCGAGGCAGCGCTGAAGCTAATGCGTGGGCCCCACGCAAGCTGAAATATATCGACTAGAAATGCTTGCAGGTGAGCGTCGCCGGATCGGATCGACGCTCTGCCACCATTAGACACTGGAGGGCAGCAAATGTTTCTTAGTTGTTCCACGGCCGATGATGTCCTCAAAGCCATCAAGACCAACAACGTCGAGATGATCGATTTACGTTTCACGGATTTGCCCGGCACCTGGCAGCATTTTTCCGTCCCGCCAAGCGCAGTGGATGCCGATGCAATGAGCGAGGGCATCGGCTTTGATGGGTCATCGATCCGCGGTTTCCAGGAGATCCAGGAAAGCGACATGCTGGTCGTGCCCGATTCGACCACGGCCTTTCTCGACCCATTCTCGACGGCAACGACGCTGGTCTTGATTTGTAACATCAGAGATCCGGTCACCGGCGAAGCCTATAGCCGCGATGCCCGTTACATAGCCCAAAAGGCCGAGGCGCATCTCAAACAGACCGGCGTCGCTGATACGGCCTTTTTCGGGCCGGAAGCCGAATTCTTCGTATTCAATCAAGTGCGCTACGATCAAGGCATCAATTTTGCCTACCACGAGATCGACTCGAAGGAAGGCATCTGGAATTCAGGGAAACAAGAAGCCCCGAACCTTGGCCACAAGCCACGCCAGAAAGAAGGCTACTTTCCAGTTCCTCCCGTCGACAGTATGCAAGATTTGCGCACCGAGATGGCGCTGACGATGGAGACGTTGGGAATCCAGATCGAAGCCCATCACCACGAGGTGGCAACAGCTGGCCAAGCGGAAATCGACATGCGGTTTACCAACCTAACGCGCATGGCCGACAACCTGATGCTCTACAAGTATGTAATCAAAAACACTGCGCGCAAACACAATATGACGGCGACGTTCATGCCTAAGCCCCTCTTCGAGGACAACGCCTCCGGGATGCACGTGCATCAGAGTTTATGGAAAGGCAGCACCAACCTGTTCCACAGCGACAGGCACTACGCCAACTTAAGTGATCTCGCCCTTCACTACATCGGTGGCTTGCTGCGTCACGCGTGGGCACTTTGCGCCCTCTGCGCACCGACGACGAACTCTTACCGTCGGCTGGTGCCCGGTTATGAGGCGCCAATCAATTTGGTCTATTCGCAACGCAACCGTTCTGCTTGTTGCCGGATTCCGATGTATTCGCCAAACCCGCGTGCCAAGCGAGTCGAGTTTCGGACGCCGGATCCGTCCTGTAACGGATACCTGGCCTTCGCAGCAATGTTGATGGCCGGCCTTGACGGCATCGACAAGCGCATTGATCCAGGTAAGCCGATAGACAAGAACCTCTACGATCTGCCGCCTGCGGAAGCAAAGGCGGTGAAGTCCACGCCCGGCTCGCTGCAGCAAGCACTCGATGCGCTCGAAGCCGATCACGCCTTTCTGCTCCGCGGCGATGTGTTCACCAAGGATGTCATCGAAACCTGGCTTAGCTACAAGCGGGAAAAAGAAGTTGATGCCGTCGCGCTACGGCCCCATCCTTATGAGTTCCACCTTTATTTCGATGTTTAGGGTGACATTCGCGCCGCAAACCAATGGCATGCCGCTAAGGGCTTCATGCGCCGGTCACCGAAGTGGGGCCGGATGACGATTTCGGTTTGAAGGTGATCGAGCACGCGCGCGAGCACGACGCCGTGTTCAAAGTGCGATCGTAGGGAGAGGAGCTTTATTGGGTCGGGGCTTCAATCGCGGAGGGAGAACGCCCGATGATATTGAACGCAACCCATGCGATCGGCTGGAAGGCCAGGGATTTCGCCCTTCAAGGTATCGACGGCAAAATCTATACGCTTGCGGATGTTCGCGGGCCGAAAGGCACACTCGTGGTCTTTATCTGCAATCACTGTCCGTACGTGAAAGCATCCATCAACCGCATTGTGGCCGAGGCCAACGCGCTACGCGAGATCGGTATCGGGACGATCGCCACGATGCCAAACGACACCGAGACATATCCTGAGGACTCCTTCGACAACATGAAGGCATTCGCAGAGCGTCACAACTTCACCTTTCCATACGTAATCGATACGACCCAGGAAGTGGCACGCGGTTATGGTGCACAATGCACGCCCGATTTCTTCGGCCTCAACAGACAAGATGAGTTGCAATACCGAGGTCGCCTCGATGCTTCTAGGATGACGCCCATTGCGAATGCACGTCGCGACCTATTCGAAGCCATGAAGCAGATCGCCGAAACAGGCCATGGGCCGAAAGATCAGCTTCCATCCATGGGGTGTTCGATTAAGTGGAAGCACTGAGATGGTTA
>DAISKM010000430.1:0-3695 GCA_036820945.1 Pseudolabrys sp. | reverse complement strand
GCGCATGCGCATGCGGCGAGCGGACGAAAACCGCGTAGGCCGTGTCGGGCAGGCTTGGATCATCCATGAAGCGGCCGCCCCCTCGCACTAGGGCATCGTCCTCAACGCGCGGCGCATGTTTGGTGCTGGTGGCTGTGCTCATGTCTGGTCCGGAAATCCGCTAGTGGGGGTTCGTTTATAGCCCAAACAAAACGCTGCAACAGGGGCTTGCGTCCGTGCACGGGCTGCGGCAGTGAGGCGCTCCTTGCCCGCACAATGCGCGGCATGTTTCGGGTGGTGAAATGAGCGACGTGCGGACGATCGACACGCATACACATGTCTTGACCGAGGAGACGGCGGCGCTGCTGCGAAAGGAAGCTCCAAAGGTGCCGGTTACAATCACGCCGATCGATGCGGCTTCGGCGACGCTTGACGTCGGGGGCGTTGCCTACAGGCCATTCCCGCGTGGTGGCTTTGATATTGAACATCGCTTGCGGGATATGGACGCGGCCGATGTCGATATGCAGGTGTTGTCCGTCACACCGCAGACCTACCTTTACAATCAGGAAGCTTCTCTTGGGGCGTCCGTTGCAGCGATCCAGAACGATCAGATCGCCAAACTGGTCAAGCAAAACCCGCAACGCTTTGTGGGTATCGCAACGCTGCCGATGCAGGCGCCCGAGAAGGCCGCGGGCGAGCTCAGGCGGGCGATAACAAAACTTGGGCTGCGTGGGACCATGATTGCATCGAACATCATGGGAAAAAATCTCGATGATCCGAGCTTCGAGCCGCTCTGGGCAACCGCCGAGGACCTCAACGCTTTCATATTCGTGCATCCGAACAATGTGGCGGGCGCCGACCGCATGAAGTCCTACTACCTCAACAATCTCATTGGCAATCCGCTCGACACCACGATCGGTGCGGCCTGTCTTTATTTTGGCGGAGTTCTCGACCGCCACCCGAGGCTGACCGTCGTGCTCGCTCATGGCGGCGGCTTTACGCCGTACCAGGCGGCGCGCTGGGAGCACGGCTGGGAAGTGCGGTCCGAGCCGAAAAAGAATATTCCCAAACAGCCGGTGAATATCGCCCGGCGCTTCTACTACGACACCATTCTACACTCGGCGCCGGTGCTGGAATTCATGATCGGTCACGTCGGCGCCGATCGCGTGCTGCTCGGCAGCGACTATCCTTACGATATGGGAATGATGGACTGCGTGCAGCACGTCCGCTCGTTGAAAATTTCGGATGCGGATAAGGCAACGATTTTGGGCCAGCGCGCCGCAACCCTTCTTTCGGGCAAATCATGAACCTTCAGTCTGCCAAAGCCGCGCGTATTCCGACGACAGCCATTACAGGGCTGATTGTGGATGTACTGAGCAAGGTCGGTGTGCCGGTTGATGACGCCAGCAAGATTGCGGCGCTCATGCTCGAGGCGGACCTCGTCGGCGCCGATGCGCATGGCGTGTTCCGCCTGCCGCAGTATTCGCAAAGGTTGAGGCTTGGATCGACCAATTCCCGTCCAAAAATCACCGTCAACCGCACGGCGCCGGCGACCGCGCTCGTGGATGGCGACAATGGCATGGGTCATCTGGTGGTCGCGCGCGCTGCTGAGACCGCCATAGAACTCGCGCGCGAATGCGGCGTCGCCTGGGTCGGCTGCCGCATGTCCGGTCATGCCGGGGCCGCTGGCGTCTACGCCGCGCTGCCGCTCAAAGCCGATATGGTCGGACTCTACTCTGCGGTGGCGAACGCCAACCACATGCCGCTTGCTGGCGGTGCCGAACCGGTGCTTGGCACAAACCCGCTCGCCATCGCAATTCCCGCCGGCAAGGAGCCGCCGGTGGTTCTTGATATTGCCACCTCGATCGTGTCCTACGGCACGATCAAGAACCACCGTCTGCAAAACATGCCCCTGCAAGGGGATTGGATGATCGATCCGAAAACGGGCAATGCGGTCACCGATCCGCACAAAAGCGCCGAAGCACTGCTTCTTCCGATGGCGGGCTACAAAGGGGCCGGGCTCGCCCTGACGCTGGGGCTGCTCGCAGGCACGCTCAATGGTGCGCTGTTTGGTCGCGACTGCGTCGATTTCAATGCCGAGCCTGACAAGGTGACCAATACGGGACAGTTCGTCGTGGCGCTCGACCCCGGCCGCTTCCAGCCGATCGATCAATTCAAGGCAGAAGTCGACCGCCATATCCGCGAACTGCGCAGTTCAAAGGCCCTGCCCGGGCAGAGCGTCCGGCTTCCGGGCGATCACCGCGCGCAACGGCGGGCCGACCGCCAGCGCAATGGAATTCCGCTCGCGCCGGAACTGCTTGTGCAGCTGGACAAATTGGCAGCAGACCTGTCGATCAAGCCGCTGCGTGAGCGGAACTAGGCCGCTCCGCTGCATCACATAACGGCCGTATTAAAGTGGCCTGAAATCGCGTGGAACCGGGTGGAACCATGGTTAATAGTTATTAACCTAAAAAGGTAAACGAGATTTAACGATTACCTCCAATTTGTTAACCTTTACCTCCGAGGGGGCGGGGCGACAGATTGCGCTCGGGGCGGCCCTGGAGTTGCCGCCCTCTCGGCCCGGTGGGCCTCGGGCGCAACCCGTGCGTCCCGCCGCAACGCACCCAGTCCTGTCTCAGCTCGTCCGCCCGCGGCGAAGCAAGCTCGGGCGCGCAATTCTGTTGGATGATGGAGTGGCCGAGTGACGGCAGGGATATTGCTCAGTAGCCAGACGCGGGGTGATTGGGTCGAACTCAGTGCCGCCGGGTCCTGGACCGCAGAATATGCCGGCGCGATCGAGCCGCAGGTTGATGCGGCCACGCGCGACATCACTGCGCGCAGCATCGCCATCAACATCGCACGTGTCGACTACCTCGATACGTACGGCGCCTGGCTCATCGAGCGTACCATTCGGAGCTGGAAGAACCAGGGGCGCGAAGCGCGCCTGGTTGGATTGCGCGAAGACTACCGGGGCCTGTTTGAGAAAGTTCACTCGGGAACGCAGACGCTTTCCCCGCCTGAGCCTCGGCCTAACAGCATCATCGCAACGCTGGAAAGCGTCGGCAGGACAATGGCGGCGGTCGGCGCCGATCTTGTTCAGCTGGCGCAAATGCTCGGCTCGCTCCTCGTCGCGGTCAAGCGCGTTGCGTTGCGGCCGACAACTTTTCGCTTCACCTCGATGGTCCATCACCTGGAGCGCGTCGGCTGGCGCGCGGTGCCGATCGTTCTGCTCATTACCGTGTTGATCGGTGCCATTCTTGCGCAGCAGGGTATCTTCCATTTCCGCAAATTCGGCGCCGACATCTACGTCATCGACATGGTCGGCGTGCTGGTGCTGCGCGAAGTCGGCGTGTTGATCGTGTGCATCATGGTGGCAGGTCGTTCCGGCAGCTCCTATACCGCGGAATTGGGAGCGATGCGCATGCGCGAGGAAATCGATGCGCTGCGCACAATGGGTTTCGATCCCGTAGAGGTTCTGATTCTCCCGCGCATTCTCGCCCTGGTCATTGCCGTACCGGTTCTTACTTTCCTTGGGTCTATGGCAGCGCTGTATGGCGGTGGACTGGTCTCATGGCTTTATGGCGGCATTCAACCGGAAGTCTTCCTGACGCGGCTGCGCGAGGCAGTCACGAGCACGACGTTCGAGGTGGGAATGATAAAGGCGCCGTTCATGGCGCTGGTGATCGGGCTCGTCGCCTGCGTTGAAGGCTTGCAGG
>DAISKM010000429.1:2231-3703 GCA_036820945.1 Pseudolabrys sp. | reverse complement strand
CAGTCGGATATAGTTAAGAAACCTGTAATCCCGGTGGGGTATGGATGTCGTTCATCGGTCACTGAACGGAATTAGAGTTCGCGGGCGGCAGCCAGCACCTCTTCTGCGTGGCCCACGACGCTGACTTTCGGCCAGATCCGAACAACCCGGCCGGCCGCATCGATCAGAAAGGTCTTACGGATGACGCCCATGAATTTGCGACCGTACATCGATTTCTCTCCCCAGGCGCCATAGGCTGTCAGCATCTTTTTGGTTTCGTCGGATCCAAGGGCAATGGAGAGCTTATGTTTGGACTTGAACTTGTCCTGGGCTGCGACGGGGTCGGCGGAAACCCCGAGGATCGCGGTTCCGGCCTTGGCAAAATCGCCGCGCAAGCGTGAGAATGCGATCGCCTCCTTGGTGCAGCCGGGAGTATCGGCTTTGGGATAGAAATAAAGGACGAGATTGCCGCCCTTGAAATGCTTGAGCGAGACTTTGCTGCCGCCGTCGCGGGGCAGCATAAAAGGGGGCGCCTTCGCCCCTGCAACGAGGTCTCGGGCCATATGCCTTCCTTTCGTCGCTTTCCAGCGGTCATGTCGGGCATGCCATTTGCGTGGGAGGGGCGCAACGGGTTCCATTCATTTGTGCCGTGAGCCGCGCCCGGTTTTTGTCCGCCCACCGGAAACATACGCGTGCATCGCGAAACGAAGGGCGCAATCGATATTATGACCGGGAGCGAGCACGAACACGGGCACCGCGCACATGCTGTTGCCGCGGGTCATGCGCCGCAACGACGTCGAATGAAGTCTCGACTTGCTCGATGGCATCGACATTGGACCGGTCTGTGGGCTCAGCGTTCGACGAGCCTACGGCCTCAAAGTTGGATCGGTCGATGGCCCCGAGGGTCGACCGGCCTATGGCCGCGAAAGTGGGCGGGCCTGCGGCGCTGGACATTCAAGTTTGTTCGCTCTCGGCTGGCGCTGCGGCTACTCATTGGTTCGGCCGCCTGCTTTGCCATTGCAACTCTCGCAGCACTCGGCCTCTGGTGGCGATTATCCAGCGGCCCGATCGAGCTCGACGTCGCGACGCCATGGTTGAAAGCGGCAATCGAAGAGAATTTTGGGGGTAGCCACACTGTCGCCGTTGGCGGCACTCAACTCGAGCGCGACGAGAGAGGGCGCACCTCATTGCGTTTGCGGGACATCGTCGTTCGCGATGCGGATGGCACGATTGTGGCAAGCGCGCCGAAGGCTGAAGTCGGGCTTTCGGGTGCAAGTCTTATGATGGGTCGATTGCGCGCTCAGAGCCTCAACCTCGTAGGCGCGGAAATGTCGGTCCGGATCGAGACTGGCAGATCGCCGGAGGTCTCGACCTCGAACGCCAGGTTCTTCTGCACCGCGAGCGGCTGGAACATCCGGCGGATGTAGTCCAGGAGCTCCGCCACCCGCATCGCCTCGATCGTCATCACCTGCTTGCCGGCCTCGATCTTCGAC
>DAISKM010000429.1:0-2221 GCA_036820945.1 Pseudolabrys sp. | reverse complement strand
CGGCCGCCTCACTGTATTTGCCGGCGCCGACAAGCGACCGATCGCAACCGCGGCACCGGTGGCCGTTTCTCCAGGCTCAAGAGCGCCGACTTCCGCCGCCGCCCCGCAAACCGACGTGCGCCCCGAGTTTGAAAGCCTCGCCGGCATACTCTCCAAAATCGATGCCGTGGGAGAGACCGGTCTTGACGGTCACGATTTGCGTGAGCTGGGTCTAAAGAACGGCAATCTCGTTGTCGATGATCGGCGCAATGGCAAGCAATGGAAGTTCGAAGGCATCAATGTGAGCCTGACGCGCCCCCGGCAAGGCGGAGTTGTTTTTCGACTCGAGTCCGAGACGCCGGAGCGTCCTTGGGTACTGAGCGCGGCAATGCGCCCACTTGCCGACGGTGTGCGCGCGGTCGGGATCGAGGCGCGCAGGGTTTCAACCCGCGATATCATGCTGGCGCTGCGACTCAACACCGGCGATTTCGATATCGACGTGCCTCTATCGGCAAGCATTCGTGCCGAGGTTTCCCGCGAAGGCATGCCGCAAGCGGTGCAAGGGCAATTGTTTGCCGATGTAGGCGTGATCATCGACCGGGCCAACGCCAGACTCAATGTGAACATCGATCGCGCGGATTTCCGATTCAATTGGGACGTCCGGCGGCAAAGCCTCATCGTGCCGTTTCAGGTTCACTCGGGCGCCAACCAATTCACCATGCGCGCGACGCTGGAGCCGTCGTCCGATCACAATGGCACCTGGCTCCTCGGTGTGACGCGAGGCGATTCCGTAATTGACCCGGTCATAATTGCTCCCAGCGCATCCGGAGGCGACGAGGGAATAGCGATCAACCGCGTGACGGTACGCGCGCGCCTGGATACGGAACGAAAACGTATCGATCTTGAACAGGGCGATTTCAGCCGTATCGATACGCGTCCGTCGCACAACATTGGTATCGCGGTCACCGGGCGCCTCGACTATTCCGGCGCCGAGCCGCACGTTGCCTTCGGCGTTGCGGGCACACGCATGCCCGCGTCAGCTTTGAAGCGGCTTTGGCCCATATTTGCCGCCGGCGAGGTCCGTGCCTGGGTCGATGATCACATTAGGGGCGGAACGGTCGAGCGGCTCGTGGTTGCCGGCAACGCGCCCCTCGAAGATTTCAAGCACGGCGGGCCCCCAATGCCGGATGACGGTCTGTCCATCGATATCGAGACCACCGGAACAACTGTTCACCCGATCACCAGCCTGCCGCCGATCCGTGACGCGGACCTGACTGTCCGGATCCGCGGGCGGAATGCCGTCGTCAATCTCGGCCGCGGTACGGTTGAATCAGCGCCGGGACGACGACTCAATATCGCGGGCGGCATTTTCGAGGTCCCCGATACGCATCCAAAGCCTGCGCCGGCACGCGCGAGCTTCCGCATCGATGGCGGCATGCCGGCGGCTGCTGCACTGCTTGCAAGCGAGGGATTGCGCGATGAGGTCGGCATTACCCTCGATCCAGCATCGACTCGCGGCACCATTGCCGCCCAGGTCGCGGTCAAATTGGCAATTGCACGACCTATGCCGGAGGATTCCTCGAGTTACACAATCAATGCGGACCTTACGAATTTTTCCGCCGATAAACTGATTTTCGGCCAGAAAGTGGAGGCATCGACCCTCAAGGCGGTAGCAACAAGCGATGGCTTCCAGATCAAGGGAGACGTCAAGGTTAACGGCACACCCGCGGCGATAGACCTGCGCAAGCCGAAAGGCCAAGCCGACACAGACTTGCGCTTACAGGCAACACTCGATGAGGCAGCCCGGCGTCGCCTTGGCATCGACCTCGGCACAGCCGTCAGCGGTGCTATTCCCGTCAAAGTCATCGGCCGCCTCAGCGATAGCGCGACTGACGACGGCCTGAGCGTGGAAACCGATCTCACGCCGGTGAAGATCGACAATCTTCTGCCAGGCTGGGTAAAGCCTGCAGGAAGGGCGGCGCGCGCCACCTATACGCTGCTGAAAACCGGCAAGACGATGCGCTTTGACGATTTGAGCATCGATGGGTCTGGTGCAACGGTGCGCGGTTCGATCGAACTAGACAGTTCGAATGAACTCACATCGGCGAACTTTCCGATCTTTGCCTTGTCGGACGGCGACAAGCTTAGCCTGAAAGCTGATCGAATGACCGATGGGACGCTGCGCGTTGCCGCGCGAGGCGACATTTTTGACGGTCGAAATTTTGTGAAGTCAGTTTTAGCG
>DAISKM010000428.1:2396-3719 GCA_036820945.1 Pseudolabrys sp. | reverse complement strand
GCATCATCTTCATCGACGAAATCGATGCGGTCGGCCGTCATCGCGGCGCCGGCCTTGGCGGCGGCAATGACGAGCGCGAGCAAACCCTCAACCAGTTGCTGGTCGAGATGGATGGCTTTGAAGCAAACGAAGGAATTATTCTCATCGCAGCGACCAATCGCCCCGATGTACTCGATCCGGCGCTACTGCGCCCCGGGCGCTTCGACCGTCAGGTCGTTGTGCCCAATCCCGATGTGGTCGGTCGCGAAAGCATCCTGAAAGTGCACGTCCGCAAGGTGCCGCTGGCACCCGATGTGAACCTGAAGACGATCGCTCGCGGAACGCCAGGATTCTCCGGCGCCGACCTGATGAATCTTGTAAACGAAGCGGCTTTGATGGCGGCGCGGCGCAACAAGCGCATGGTCACCCAGGCCGAGTTTGAGGACGCCAAAGACAAGGTGATGATGGGAGCCGAGCGCAAGTCGCTGGTGATGACGGAGGAGGAAAAGCTCCTGACCGCCTATCACGAGGGCGGACATGCGATCGTTGCCATCAACGTGAAGGCGACCGATCCGGTGCACAAGGCCACGATTATTCCGCGCGGCCGCGCGCTCGGAATGGTCATGCAATTGCCCGAGCGCGACAAGCTGTCGATGAGCCGCGAACAGATGACGTCACGCCTTGCGATCATGATGGGCGGACGCGTCGCGGAGGAAATGGTGTTCGGCAAGGAGAAGGTAACCTCCGGCGCCGCTTCGGATATCGAGCAGGCGACAAAGCTCGCGCGCATGATGGTGACGCGATGGGGCCTGTCCGATGAACTCGGCACGGTTGCCTATGGCGAGAACCAGGACGAGGTTTTCCTCGGCTATCAGGTCTCGCGTCAGCAGAACATTTCTGAGGAGACTTCGCGCAAGATCGACGGCGAAATCCGTCGGCTCGTCGAAGCCGGATACGCCGAGGCAACCCAGATTCTCGCCGAGAAGCGGGCCGACCTGGAAGTGCTCGCGAAGGGACTGCTCGAGTTCGAGACGCTTACCGGCGACGAGATCACTGATCTGCTTGCAGGCAAGCGGCCCGTGCGCGAGTCGGTGATCGAGCCGACCACGCCACGCTCCTCTGCGGTGCCGCCGGCCGGCAAGCCACGCCCGCGTCCCGAGCCGCCATCCGGCGAGGTCGCGCCGCAGCCGCAAGCCTGAACACTTTAGGCAACAAACCTTGCGTCATGCCCGGCCTTTTGCCGGGCATCCACGTCTTTGGGTCAATGCGATAAGACGGGCCGTCGCCCGCCCAAGGATGCCGCGGCATACCTATAGCGGAATGCTTCGGCACGCAGGCGGAACA
>DAISKM010000428.1:0-2386 GCA_036820945.1 Pseudolabrys sp. | reverse complement strand
TCATGCCCGGCCTTTTGCCGGGCATCCACGTCTTTGGGTCAATGCGATAAGACGTGGTTGGCCGGGCCGTCGCCCGCCCAAGGATGCCGTGGCATGCCTATAGCGGAATGCTTCGGCCCGCAGGCGGGACAAGCCCGGCCATGACAATTGTCCGGGGTTCGCCATGTCTTTACCCAAAACACCGTCGGAAAAACCCGGTTGGTCGAGTTTCGTCCTTGGATTGCGACAGGGACTCCCGGTCACGCCGGGCATCATGGCATTCGGGCTCGTTGTCGGCGCGGCCGCGGCCCGGCAAGGCCTCTCGTTTTTCCAAAGCCTGGCGATGAATTTTTTTGTTTGTTCCGGAATTGCCCAGCTGGTCGCGCTGGAAATCTGGCCAAGCGTTCTGACCTGGAGTGCTGTGCTGACCGTCGCTTTGCTCGCAGCCGTCATCGGGGCGCGCCTCTTTCTGATGAGTGTCGCCATGCGTCCCTGGCTCGGGCAACGGCCCGCGTGGCAGGCCTATGCGGCACTGTTTTTCCTCACGGATGCGAGCTGGTTGATCGCCATGCGCTATCGCGCGGAAGGCGGCGGGGACATCGCCGTCTATTTCGGCGCGGCCACGGCGATCATGGCAGGCTGGCTTGCGGCTGCGGCCATCGGATATTTCCTCGGCGGCTTAATTGTCGATCCGGCGCGATACGGGCTCGATCTTGTGATGCCGGCATTTTTCGCCGCAATGCTGGTGCCGCTGTGGGCCGGCGCGCGCCGTGCCTACGGCTGGGTGGTCGCGGGAATCGTCGCCGTTATTGTCGAACGCCTCGTGCCAGGATGGTGGTTCATCATCGCGGGCTCGATAACCGGGGCTGTTGCGGGCGGCTATTTCAACGAGCGGCACGTATGAACGGCGACCTGGGTACGTTTGGCGTCTGGATAGCCATCGCGGCGATGGCGGTGGTGACCTATGCCATCCGCGCGGGCGGATTTTGGCTTATGGGTTATGTGCCTTTGACACAACGTGTGCGCAGCATCCTTAATGCACTTCCAGGATCGGTTATTGCAGCGATCATCGTGCCGCTTGCCGTGCGCGGCGGTACCGCCGCGACCGCTGCCGTCGTCACCGCGCTCGTGGTCATGGCTTTACGTCGAAACGACCTTCTGGCGGTCGTTTGCGGAATGGGTGCTGCAGTATTAGTGCGCGGATTTTTAGTTTGAGGATCTGAAATGCCCTTGCCAAGCCGCGTCTCGCCGTTTGGAGAGCTCTTTGCGGTGCCCGGACGAGGAACCTTGATGGGCAATCGCGGCGGGCGCCTGCATGATGCGCAGCGAAAGCTCACAGCGCGCCGTTGGGTCACCCGGGCTTGGATCTGCTGCAGACTTGAGTTTAAGGACCGGCATCGCAATGTTTGGGGCGATAGCTACACGGAATTGTTTTTTCTCGACGAGGTTACTGCCTTCGCCGCGGGGCACCGTCCTTGCTTCGAGTGTCGCCGAAAAGATGCCGAACAGTTTGCACTATTGTTTTCCGACAAGAAAAAACGCGCCACGGCTGCGGCCATGGATCATACGCTCCATGCCGAGCGGCTGAACGGCAAGGGCAAGCGGCTTCATCGATTGGCGATCGACACATTGCCGGATGGCGCGATGATCGTGCATCATGGCGAAGCGTTGGCTGTACGAGGCGAAGAGCTTTTGCTGTGGAGACCCTCAGGCTATTCGCCAGCAAGGCCACGCCCG
This sequence comes from Pseudolabrys sp., assembly GCA_036820945.1. GTDB lineage: Bacteria > Pseudomonadota > Alphaproteobacteria > Rhizobiales > Xanthobacteraceae > Pseudolabrys. The sequence continues at coordinate 670 of DAISKM010000428.1, read as the reverse complement.
CACGGCAACGAAGTCGAGGTGCTCACGCCGCCGTCGATTCTCGCCGTGCTCGAGCGCGGCTACACGCCGATTTGGCATTCGAGCGCGCGCTAGACCTCAAGGCGGCTCAATTGGGGGAATGTCCGGCTCGGCCGGAACGCGCCTGCTCCAGCCGAAGAATACGATGGCGGCCAGGATAACCAGCATCGCTGCCACCAGTCCTACGCAGGCCGGCCATCCACCGAAATTCCAGGCGAGACCGCCAAGCGCCGCGCCGAAGCTGCCACCGATGTAGAAGGAGGTAACATAAAGACCGACTGCAGAGGATCGGCCGGCCTTAGCGGTTACGGTGACATATCCGGTCGAAATTGCCTGGCATATCAGGCCGCAGCCCGCGCACAGGGCCAGTCCGGCGACGATCAATGGCAGTGAAGGCGCCAGCGTCAACGCAATTCCTGCGCCCCCGACAGCGATGACTCGCACCGTAAAGCGACGTCGTCCGAATCGTGCGACTGCCCAGCCGGTCCACGGCGTAAGCAGCGAGCCAGTCAGATAGACCACGAAAATCGAACCGAGCCAGCTTGCCGACAGATTGAAGGGCGGTGCGGCCAGATAAAAGCTGACATAGGTGAAGGTTGTAATGAAATTGAACAGAACTCCGAAACCGACCGCATAGGTCGCGAGCAGTTGC
>DAISKM010000427.1:0-3732 GCA_036820945.1 Pseudolabrys sp. | reverse complement strand
GAGCTCGCCGCGTTGGGCGAGGCACGCTATGACCGCTTCGCGCTCCTCACCGACATCATGTACATAAAGGTCGGCTTGGGTGCGAGCATCTCGCGCTCACGCGGCACCGACGAGTTCGGCGGAGCAGTCGGAGTGTCAGCCGGACTGACTGTCGAGATGGTCATTGCCCAGGCGGCGGCGGCTTACGAAGTCGCCCGCTGGAATGGACTAACCTCGCCACGGTCAACCACCGCGCTCGATCTCTATGCCGGCGGTCGTGCATGGTGGCAGCGCGCGGACGCGCAAATAAACGCATTAGGCACGCTGAACATCTTCGACCTCACCTTTTCGAAATTTGGCGTGCTCTCTGCGGAAAAGAGCGTGAGTTGGTTCGATCCGTTAGTCGGCGCACGCTTGCGCCACCAGTTTGCTCCCGGCTTGAACTTCTTTGTAAGTGGCGATGTCGGTGGCTTCGATGTCGGCAGCAAGTTCTCTTGGCAGGTGCTTGCTGCCTTGGACTACGAGTTTTGCCGGTCAAGAACCGTCACATGGAGCGCCATGCTCGGTTATAAGGCGCTCTCCGTCGACTACTCGCGGGGTAGCGGCCTTACGCTCTACAAGTTCGACATGACGATGCATGGGCCGATATTTGGCCTCACGGCTCGATTCTGAGCGCAGTCCATCTCTGTCCGATGCAGTGATTTGCACTGCACTAGGCCATGTCCGCTTTACCCCCGAAAGCGACAGAGGGAGTGTGTCCTTTATACAAATTGGGTACTGAAAATTCGGCACAGAAAATCTGGAGCACAGGACCTCGCCCCTTCGTAACTTCGCACGAGGGGGTACCGGGGGGTCTAATTCTAAAAACCTACTGGGGCACTTGTGGCTGGACAAGAATAGTCGAATGCCAGCATCAAAAAAAATGATTGCTTCGTAAGAGGCTTGTTGGCGCGCCGGAAGGGATTCGAACCCCTGACCCCCAGATTCGAAGTCTGGTGCTCTATCCAGCTGAGCTACCGGCGCTTGGGATGAGTGATACCAGCTAGCATCCGCTTTGCGTAAAAAACGGACCTTCGTCAATGCCTTTGACGATGCGCCGGCGGTCAACTGCAGAGCTTTTATTGGCCTTTCAGCAGCAGCCTCTGAACCGACCCTTCCCAATGGCGTAGCGGGCCTGTTGGCGTTCGCGGAAGAACTCCACATACGTCATGATGGGCTGATCGGGATGGTTAGCCCGCCGATGCGCGACATATGTCTCGTAATCCGGAACGCCGATCATCAGGCGCGCCGCGCGCGTGCCCCAATAACCGGCGGCCCGCACGGCACTTGCAGACTGGTCGAACAATTCCTGCAGATCAGGCATGGCGACCTCCCACCGCTGCTCCGGCGAATCCGATTTCCATTGCGGTCGGCTGCGGATTGCCCAGTGCCCTGCGGATACTGATCAGGCCATAGATCACGGTGGAAACGACCACCAGCACGAACACAGCCGCAAGTGTGGCATCGATGTAGTCGTTGAACACGATCCGTCTCATCTCGCCGAGCGTTTTTGCGGGTGCCAGTAACTGACCCGCTGCCAGAGCATCGCCGTATTTGAGCGCGTGGCTGATGAACCCCACGTTTGGATCGGGGCTGAGCACCTTTTCGAGCCCCGCGGTGATCGTGCAGACCACGAGCCATGTCGCGGGCACGATGGTCACCCATGCGAACCGCTCGCGTTTCATCTTGAAGAGGACGACCGTACACACCGTCAACGCGATTGCCGCCAGCATCTGGTTGGCGGTCCCAAACAGAGGCCATAGCGTCCAGATGCCGCCCAATGGATCGATCACGCCGACGTAGAGAAAGTAGCCCCACATCGCGCAAGAAAGCGCCGAACCGATGAGGTTATTCGTCCACGATGTCGTCTCTTTGAAAGCTGGAACCGCGTTGCCGACGAGATCCTGAATCATAAACCGGAGCACGCGCGTTCCGGCATCGACCGTCGTAAGGATGAAAAGGGCCTCGAACAGGATTGCAAAGTGATACCAGATGCCCATCAGGGTCCGGCCGCCAAGGTACGACGAGAGGATTTCGGCCATGCCGACGGCGAGCGTTGGTGCGCCGCCGGTGCGCGACATGATGGAATTCTCTCCGACGTCCTTCGCCACCTGGGTGATCTCGTCCGGGGTCACCACAAATCCCCATGACGAGATGACTTGTGCGGCTTGCTCGGCCGTGGTGCCGATCAGTCCCGCCCCGCTGTTCATTGCAAAATAGACGCCGGGATGGATGATGCTCGCGCCGATCATCGCCATTATGGCGACGAACGATTCCATCAACATTCCGCCGTAGCCGATAAATGCGATCTGGCTTTCGTTCTCGATCATCTTCGGTGTTGTCCCTGACGCAATGAGCGAGTGCCATCCGGAAACGGCGCCGCACGCGATGGTAATGAAGAGGAACGGGAACACAGTGCCAGACCAAACAGGTCCGCTGCCGTCGATGAACTTGGTGACGGCGGGCATCTGGAGATCGGGACGAACGATGATGATGCCAATGGCCAGGAGCAGGATGGTGCCGATCTTCAGGAATGTCGAAAGATAATCGCGCGGGGCCAGAAGCAACCAGACCGGCAGCACGGATGCGACGAAGCCGTAGCCGATGATGATCAGCGCGAGTGTCTCCCCCTTTAGATCGAAATAGGCAGCGAGCGCAGGCGTCTCGGACACCGTCTTGCCATAGATCAGCGCTGCGAGAAGCAACACGCAGCCGAGGAGCGACATTTCCCCGATCCGGCCCGGGCGGATGAACTGATTATAGACGCCCATTAGAAGCGCGATCGGAATCGTGCAGAACACCGCGAACGTTCCCCACGGACTACCGATCAATGCCTTGACTACAACAAGGGCAAGGACTGCAAGGACGATGACGCAAATCAGAAGAATGCCAATGCCGGTGATCGTGCCCGCCACAGGCCCCATTTCCCCACGCACGATGTCGCCGAGCGAGCGACCATCGCGGCGGGTCGAGAGAAACAGCACGGTCATGTCCTGGACCGCACCGGCAAACACCGCGCCGGCGAGAATCCAGAGCGTGCCCGGCAGATAGCCCATTTGCGCCGCAAGCACTGGACCAACCAACGGACCCGCGCCGGCGATCGCCGCGAAATGATGGCCGTAAAGCACGTACTTATTGGTCGGAACGTAATCGAGACCGTCATTGTGGCGAACGGCAGGCGTCGGTCGCGCGCCATCGACCCCGAGCGCCCGGTTGGCGACGAACAACCCATAAAACCGATAGGCGATTAAGTAGATGCAAATCGCGGCGATGACGAGCCACGCGGCGTTGACCGCTTCACCTCGATTTAGCGCCACGATGGCGAATGCGACAGCACCTAGAAGGGCAACCGCGATCCATAAGACCTTCGTCTGCCGGGCGCTTGAATTGTTGACGATACTCATGGGACGTTCTCCTGCACTGCAGGCAACCCCCCAAACCAAGTTTCATCCTCGCGCCGACCTTGATCAAGACAAAAAGCGAAGCGGCCAAAAAAATTTACATCACCACAACGTCGAGGAGGCTTGGCGTACCGCGTGCTCGCACTTCTTTTCGACCGCGTCAGAGCGGGCCACTGGGAACGACGGTATAGAAAATCGCGCCGACGTTGTGATGGGTCAGGCGGGAAGGCCAAGAAAGCATTCGTTCAGGGAACAACAGCGAGACGTGGCGCGCCCGAAGAGATTCGAACTCCTGACCCCCAGATTCGTAGTC
>DAISKM010000426.1:0-3750 GCA_036820945.1 Pseudolabrys sp. | reverse complement strand
TGGGCCTGGCTAGCAGGGTGCTGAAAAACTATCCTCGCGCTTCGCGGCGCGGAGCGGCGACGCTTGAACCGAAGTTTGGTTTTGGCTATTTGGGAGGGGCGCCGCAAGCGCAAGTGGTCTTTTGGTCTTCCCTCGGCCCGCTGTCACCAAGCCAGCGGGTCGAACCTTTTCGACCATGGCTATTCCGTCTGGCACGACCTCCACTTGTTGGGGTGGTGGTCGCACCCGGCGTTTTGTATTTCGTTAGTAAGCCATTGATTGACGGCGGGCGGTTTTGGGGCCGTTTTGCAGGCAAGCTCTTGAACGGCCTTAAATTCGTGTGGACTGCAAATCCGTGCACGCCGGTTCGATTCCGGCCGTGGCCTCCACCACCAAAACTTTGATCGTCAAAGAAAAACGAAATCGGTCGAAGATCGTCTTCATGTCGCGTGTGTTGCGATTTGTTCCGTTGTTTTCCAACGGTTTATAAAACCTGCCGGCACGCGACACGGTTGCGACATGGAACCTGTCTTACCGCCCGCATGCCGTGCGGGAATAAAGCACCGTTGCATTGAAATCGTGACGGCTTCCTTGGTGTTACTACTAACACCCATATTGAGGTTGACCCATGACCCGTTCAATTTTGCTGGCCGGTGCTGCTCTCATATCGATAAGCATCGGTTCACCAAACGCAGAGGCCTCCCAGGCTCCGTGGTGTGCGGTAATCACGATTGGTGAAGATGCCGTGTATTGGGACTGTCGATATCGCTCATTTGCGGAGTGCCAACCGAACGTACTGGCCGGCAATCGTGGCTTTTGCAATCCGAGCCCGTACTATGCCGCCAGCGCTGCAGAACCCAAGCGATCATCGAAACGCCGCGCTCGCCCGCAGCCGTAGGCCGGTCGCAGATCAGCCCGGCGCCATCCCGCAGACATTGATGTAGCGGGAGCGGCGCTCGAGTCGCTCAAAGCTTCTTCGGCCTGGAAGCGAGCAATCGGTAACCTGCCTTGATGATTCGCATGGCAGCGTTCGCGCTTGCAAAGCAATAGACAAGCAACTGGCTAACGCCGTGAGCGCGAACTGATGCAATGGTGACCGCCAGCCTTAGAGTTAATCTGACAGCGATCTTTGACAAGTCATACAGAATCGAGCTTGTTTCGCGCTCGACCCACGGTCGAACAGGCACAGAGCGTCGATGTCGCATTCGTCTTCTTCAGTGTCACCGTGGACGCGACCGGGCCGCTCATCACGACCACCCCGCGAGCACACTCGGCCGCCGCGACGTTCGCGTATGCGGAGCATCATGTCCGCACTGTTAGTCACCGTGGCGTGTGGCACGGTCGCGATCAGCCCCTATTTGGCGTTTCGCGATGATTTCTTCGCCCGCCTGATCGACGGTCAGACTCAGACTCAAATCAGCTATGAAGACCAAATTGCTGACTTGCGAGCGCACATCGATCGCATGAGCCGACTAGACCAGGAGCGGGTAGAAGAGATCAAATCGCTGAGGCAGCGGCAAGCGACGTTAGAGCAAGTCACCTCGGGCTTAGCGAAAGATCTGTTAATTCAAACAATGCAAGCACGAAACAGTTTGCCTGCGAGCGGCACGATCGAGTCGACGCCGGTGCTGTCACCCATTGAGACCACATCCGCGATTCCGCACGTCGAGTCCGCGAAGCAAGCTGAGAAAGCAATTACCAGTGATAAGAAGGCCCGCCGTCCCATTCGCAAGCAAGTGCGCGTAGTTCGTAAGCGCACTCAGGAAGCACCGACCGCAGCCGCAGACCATAATGCATCAGCACCGGCCGCGCAGCAAAACTACTAACGAAACCTCTGTTTGAACCGTACTTCGTGGTGTTGTGCGAAGCGTCGCTCTGAACTGTCGCAATCGCGGCTGCTTGCAATAAAGAGACCCGCAACGGAAAGACTGCGTTGCGGGCTGCCACAAGCCTTGGCGTTAGCAAACGTGGGTTCGCTTACAACGTTTCGTCTAGAGCGCGAGTGTTTGTCTGAATAGGTCGTGCTCACCACAATTTATAGTTCAGCCCCGCACGCACGATGTTGTTGCGAATTTTGTATTCGACATGAAATGGAGCGCCGTCGACATCAAGCGTGTCGATTGAACGGGTCCCGAGATCGACGTAGAGATATTCAAGTTTTGCGGACCAGTTATTGGCAAACGCCGTTTCAACACCTGCGCCCACCGTCCAGCCTACTCTGGTCACGCTGTCGGAGAGGAAGTACGGATTAAATAAACGAACGGCGCCCGGCTGCGAAAACGTCATATTGTATTTCGCTTCACCGAAGGCGAGACCGCCCGTCACGTAAAGAAGCCAGCGCCCGCCGGGAGGACGCCCAAGCGACCGCGCAGTGTTCCGAACCATGGAAACTTCCATTCGTGTGCGAACGACATCGGCCCGCCACCCGCAGGGCCAGGCAAAAAGTCTAGAGGGTTGGTCTGAGGTGGCGGAGGGAGCGGCACACCAGGCGCGGTCCAGGCGTCAGTGTCCTTCGCACCAGTATATTGTATATCGCCCTCTAGCCCATAAACCCATCCGCCGGCTTGCCAGTTGTAGCCAGCTTGCAGACCGACCAGCCCTCCATTGACCTTGGCATCGTGCGTGGCCGACGGATCAAAGATAATCTGACTGCTGCTGGCATCCCACGGGCCCCACGTGTAGCCGGCGTTCACACCGACGTAGAAGCCTGTCCAGTTGTACGGGACTATCGCCGGAGCAACTGGCGCTTTGCGCGGCAGATCAGCTGCTAACGCAAGCTGACTGAATGCAATCGCATAAATGGCGGCAAGTGCCGTGGATACTCGACGCATCGTGGAGCCCTCCAGCGAACTTAAAAGGTAGCAAACTACGCATGCTGGGGATGGCGACATTGTGCATATCGCAGAAAAATCCAAAGGAAGTGACCATTTGAGCACACGTGTAAAGCTTTGATAGTCCACTCAAAATGTCTGACCCTGAGCCGTTCTATCGTCCTTCTAGCTTTGCCTGTGGTGCCCTCTTCAAGCTCTGAAGTCCTTTGGCTTCCCTAGCGGTAATCGTCGCCTTATTCGCACTGTCGGCATCAAGGGCTGCCTGCGCTTGGTCGGGTCACAGATCTTCTTCCAGCTGGTGTCGGGTATTAGTCGTCAGCCGATGGTCGAGAGAACGAGAACGTGCCCGCATCATTCGAGATTACGGAGACCGCTGGCCCGGTGCGCGGCGGGCAAGCCTGTCACCTCTTCACGCTTTGCAAAGCGGGGCTGGCTTTGTTATAGGCCCGGTTGCCGTGGCAACGGCCCGTTCCCCGGTAGCTCAGTGGTAGAGCAACCGGCTGTTAACCGGTTGGTCGCTGGTTCGAATCCGGCCCGGGGAGCCAAATAAATCAGGCACTTTCTAAAGACGCAGTTTCCAGGGAATCGGCCGGGGTACCTCAGGGGTACCAAACGCCCGTTAATGCGTCAGCAGCCTCGCCAGCGCGAATGCAGGGCATCCTATTGGCGGCGGGTCACGCCGCCTGCTGCTGGACAAGACCCGTCAACGCCAGCTGGGCGACATGGGCGACGTCGACCACGCTGCTCGAGCTGCGCCGCGATGCGCTGCAGAAACGTCGACCGCTTGTCCTGGTCAAGTGCGCTGGCAACAGCCATGATCGTGCGCAGTTGCGTGTCGCTCAGCGAGATCACGGCACCGCCTCATCGGCCGCAGCCTTGAGCATGCGATAACGCGCTTGGCCCTCAAGGTCCGGCTTCCAACCTTTTGCGGCTGGTGATC
>DAISKM010000425.1:0-3765 GCA_036820945.1 Pseudolabrys sp. | reverse complement strand
GAAGTAGCAAACCCCAATCCGTTCGGGCCCGGATCTTGGTCCGGGCCCCGTTGCATGAAATGTGGTCGATGCCGATTGATCTTTATTGCGAGCGGTTGACGCCTTCCTTCTGGGCGGAACCGGTTAACGCGGTGAGCAATCTTGCGTTCCTGCTCGCTGCAATTACCGCCTTCGATCTGTGGTGGCGCGCAGGAAAAGGCGATCGCGCAATCCTCGCGCTGATTGCAGTCATTGCAATGGTGGGGTTCGGCTCGTTTGCTTTTCATACGCTGGCAACGCGCGGCGCCATGTGGCTCGACGTCATACCCATTGGTCTGTTCATTTACGGGTACTTCTTGCTGGCGATGCGCCGTTTTATGCTGTTGTCGTGGCCCTTGGCGTTGATGCTTCTGGTCGGGTTCATCGCGCTTTCGACCGCTCTGGGTTCCGCTGTATCGCGCGAAGTCCTGAATGGTTCCTCAGGATATTTCCCGGCCCTTGCCGCGCTGATCATCCTCGGATTGATGCTGCGCCGGCTTGGGGTGGGGCAGGCGTTGCTGGTAGCAGCAGGACTCTTTGTCGTTTCGCTGACGTTCCGTATCGTAGATTTGGATGTGTGCGCGGCGTGGCCGCTGGGAAGCCATTTCCTTTGGCACCTTCTCAATGCGGCTGTACTTTACATCGTAATCTGGGCCGCCGTTGAAGAACGACAGCACCCCTTCTGTCGGGAGTTGCGATGAGCAATAAGAAACTTTCAATCGCGGTGGTCGGCGCCGGCATGGGGGGCCTGGCCGTTGCGGCAACGCTACGGCGCGTCGGGATTAACGTTCAGGTTTACGAACAGGCGGCGCTATTCGCACGCATTGGTGCCGGCATCCAGATGATGCCAAATTCAATGAAGGTGCTGAGAGGGATCGGGATCGAGGAACGACTGCGTGAAACGTCCTTTGCGCCCTATTCGCATCTGAACCGCGATGCCTATACCGGCGAGCTTACGCGCGAATTGCCGATGCCAGAAAGCCTGTACAACGCACCCTATCTCTGCATGCATCGAGCCGACTTGCACGACGCGCTCGCTTCCGCGGTTCCGGAGCACATCGTGCATCTTGGAAAAAAGCTGATCGGTCTGGAGCAGACCAATGGTCGAGTGACCTTGCGTTTCGAGGACGGCACCAGTGTCACGGCGGATGCCGTGGTCGGGGCGGACGGCGTCCACTCGGTGGTACGCGACATTGTGGTTGGGCCCGATCAACCGATTCACAAGGGCCGCATCGCCTATCGCGCGGTCTTTCCCGCCAGCTTGATGGATGGATTCGATATTGGCCCGTCACGCACGAAATGGTGGGGGACTGACCGTCACATCGTGATCTATTACACGACGAAGGCGAAGAGCGAGGTTTATTTCGTCACCAGCGTGCCTGAGCCAGCCGAGTGGCTCACGCGTGAATCGTGGTCGGCCAAGGGAGATGTGAGGGAGCTGCGCCGAGCGTACGAAGACTTCCATCAGGACGTGCGCAATGTTCTGGAAGCGTGCCCGGACTGTCACAAATGGGCAATCCTTGAGCGCGAACCATTGCCGCGGTGGAGCGACGGACGCGTGGTTCTGCTCGGCGACGCCGCCCATCCGATGACACCGTACATGGCGCAGGGCGCCGCCACATCAATCGAGGATGCCGCCATTCTTGCGCGCTGTCTTGACGCTGTGAATGGCGACGACATCGATGGAGCCTTCGGGCGATACGAGACGCATCGCAAGCCGCGCACATCCGTCGTGCAGGTGATCTCGAGCGCGAATACATGGATGCGCGAAGGCGACGGCGATACCAGCTGGCTATACGGCTATGACGCCTGGAATGCCAACCTCGATCAGCCGGCCGCGCATCCACGCGCGCAGGCGGCGTAGTCCTAACGTTTCTCCGTTCGTCCCCGCGAAAGCGGGGGCCTAGTGTGACGACACGAATTGATGGATTCCCGCTTGCGCGGGCTACGGTCCGCCATACAGCCAGGCAATGCCATCGTAACTCTGCTCCGCGGTCCGCGGCGACAGTGCGAGATCGCGCAGCTCGGCAGCGACGCCGCGCGCGTGATAGAATTCGCCGTAGACCCGCGCCATGATCTGCGTGCGCCCGGTTCGAAGATATCGCTCCTCTTCGTAGGCCTTGAAAGCCTTGGCCGGGTCATCGGGCGAAGCCGCTACTTTCTCCGCGAGCACCACCGCGTCTTCGGTTGCCATGCAGGCGCCCTGCGCGAGGTACTGCAGCATGGGATGCGCGGCATCGCCCAAAAGCGTCACGCGGCCAGAAGACCAGTTTTTCATAGGCTCGCGGTCGCATAACACCCACATGCGCCAGGTTTCGATCCGCTCGAGCATGCGCAGGACCTGCGGCACCTGCATCTTGAAATGCTGCCACATGACCTCCTTGCTGCCTTCGGCATTCCAGCCTTCCTGATATTGATCGGAATGGAAAACCGCGACCAGGTTGTAGAGCTCGCCACGCCGCAGGGGATAGTGCACGAAATGGGTGCGCGGGCCGGCCCACAGAACGACGTCGGGACGCCAGAGATCCTTGGGGACGTCCTCGCGCTTGAGGACGGCACGATAGGCAATGTGGCCCGATACCCGTGGCTTGCCGTCACCGATCATGGTCTCGCGGATCTTCGACCACATGCCGTCGCAGCCAATCAAGGCGCGGCCTTTGACCGTTTCTCCATTGTTAAGAGTGACGGCAACCTGGTCGCCATGATCCGTAAAGGCGTCGACGCGGCGGCTGGTTTCAAGCGTGATCAGGTTGGTGCCCTGGCACGCCTTCAGGAACGTGCCGTGGATATCCGCACGGTGAGTGACGCCGTAGGGCTGGCCAAACCTTTTCAGGCATGCATCACCAAGCGGAATGTTGGTGATCAGTTTGCCGGTCAGGGCATCGCGCATTTCCTGCGCCGGCGGGCGATGGGCATCGGCCAGAATGGCATCCTTCAGGCCCACCTTTTCCAGTACGCGAAAAATATTAGGACCAAGCTGGATGCCGGCGCCAACTTCGCGGAATTCGGGTGACTGCTCGAAAACCCGTACGGGAAAGCCCTGGTTTGCGAGCGAGTAGGCGGTAATAAGCCCGCCGATGCCGCCACCGGAGATCAGAAAGGGAGCGGAGCTACCATTCGAACGCGCCATCGAGGAAACCTCACGCAAGGACAGATAAGGTTGTGACCATAAAACCTGGCAAGCTGCGACGCAAAGCGCGTTCTGTACAAACGAAAACCCGCCGACGGATTGCCGGCGGGTCACTGCACTAGCGAAACTTAATTGTCGACCGCGTGGGTCTACTTTGTCACCTGGCCGCGGACTTCTCCACCTTTGTTGGCGGCAGTGTGGACGTTGACGTACCACTTGCCCGCCATCAGTTCAGCCGCCTGCTCGTCGGTGAGCGTCGCTGACCCCTCGAAAGCGCCTTTGTCCGCGCCCGCTATCGGCACGACGACGCCGCCATTCTTGCCAGCTTCGCCGGCATGAAAGTGCGCGGCCGTTGCCGGGCCGCTGAGACCCGAGACATTGCCTTTCCACGACAACTTCTTGCTGGCCGTATCATAGGTCGCGGTCACCGACCCGGCGCCCTTGGTGTCGACAGGCGGGACTTCGCTGGCGCCCTTCAGATCGGCCTTCAAGTTTACATTGGCCGCCATTGAAGGGACCGTGAGAGCGAGCACGACGGTGCAGGCGAGTGCGGGCAGGCAGAGCCGCAGAATCCTCGTTTTCATATGAATTCCTCCTTGGAGTGCTGGGTGCACACC
>DAISKM010000424.1:0-3774 GCA_036820945.1 Pseudolabrys sp. | reverse complement strand
CACGGTCGGCCGGGACGGCACCGCCCAGGTGGGGTTCGATATTCCCGCTTTTGCCGGCACTGTCCGGGTCATGGCGGTTGCATGGAGCAAAGACAAGGTCGGCAAAGCGTCCGGCGACGTGGTCGTGCGCGATCCGGTCGTGCTGACAACGACGCTGCCACGTTTCCTGCGCACCGGCGACAAGGGTGCCCTGCAAGTCGAGCTCGACAACGTGGAAGGCTCCGCCGGCGATTTCAACATCGCTGCCGTCGCCGAAGGCGCCGTCAAGCTCGAGGATGACAAGCCGCAACCGATCAAGCTTGCTGCGAAACAGCGTGGCCGAATGTCATTGCCCGCTGCCGCGGCGGGCACGGGACCCGGGATCGTGACCGTGAAAGTCACGGGCCCGGACAATATCGCTCTTGAGCGAAAGTACGCACTCGATGTGCGGCCTGCGACGCAGATACTAACACGGCGCAGCGTCCGGACGCTGGCCAAGGGCGAGACGCTCACGCTCTCCAAAGATCTGTTCGCTGATTTCGTTTCGGAAACCGGACGGGCGGGGTTGTCGGTTGCGCTTACGACCTCGCTCGACGCGGCAACATTGCTCAATGCGCTCGACCGCTATCCTTTCGGATGCTCCGAACAGCTCGCCAGTCGCGCCATGGCGATGCTTTATGTCAACGAGCTCGCGGTCCAGGCGCGTCTGGCACCCGACGGCGAGATTGACCAGCGCATCAAGGACACCATTGCCCGATTGCTCGCCCGGCAAGACTCAAACGGCTCATTTGGGCTGTGGTCGATCGGCGGGGACGATCCATGGCTCGACGCCTATGTGACGGATTTCCTAACGCGCGCGCGCGAACAAGGCTTCGAGGTGCCGGCCACTGCTTATACGCTCGCCGTCGATCGCCTGCGCAATTATGTCGCCACTGCTCCAGACGCGGCCAAGAATGGCGGTCGCGAACTGGCGTACGCGCTCTATGTGCTGGCGCGCAACGGCGCAGCGCCCATTGGCGATCTGCGTTACCTTGCGGACGTCAAGCTGTCCGATGTCGCAACGCCAATCGCGAAAGCACAGGTTGCCGCAGCGCTCGCGATGGTGGGCGATAAGGGCCGTGCCGATAATGTCTATCTCGCAGCCTTGTCCGCTATTTCGCCGCAACCCAAACTTGATCTCGGCCGGGCCGATTTCGGCTCCGCCTTGCGCGATGCGGCAGCATTGGTGACGCTTGCCTCGGAAAGTCACGCATCGCCGAAGACAGTCGACGATGCGGTTCTGCGCATCGATGCCGCCCGCGCACTTAGCACTAATACGTCGACGCAGGAGGAGGCTTGGCTTGTGCTTGCCGCTCGCGCGCTTGCCAAGCAAACCAGTGCGATATCGCTCAAGGTCAACAATGAGGGCCGTGAGGGCGCGTACTATCGCAGCTTGGGCGCGGAAGAGCTGGCGGCGCCTCTTACGGTCTCGAACCGGGGCGAGGGCAGTGTGCAGGCGGTGATATCGGTAAGCGGCGCGCCGCTCACGCCCGAGCCCGCCGCCGCGCAAGGCTTCAAGATCGAGCGCAGCTATCACACGCTCGATGGGGAAAAAGCCGATCCGAGTAAGGCCAGGCAGAACCAGCGCTTTGTGGTTGTGCTGAAAGTGACCGAGCCGCAGCCCCAATTCGGACGTGTCATTGTCGCGGATTATCTTCCCGCCGGCTTTGAGATCGACAATCCGCGCTTGGTGTCGTCAGGCGAGACAGGCACGCTGACGTGGATCGCGGACGCCGTCGCCCCGGTCAGCACCGAATTCCGTGACGATCGCTTCACGGCAGCCTTCGACCGCAAGCAGGATTCGAATCCGGTGTTTAGCGTCGCCTATGTTGTGCGCGCAATTTCTCCGGGGCGATACGTTCTGCCGCAGGCGAAGGTCGAGGACATGTACCAGCCGGACAGGTTTGGACGCACCACAACCGGCGCAATCGAGATCTCGCCGAAATGAGAGGTTGGCAGAAGATTTTTTCGATAACTGGCTGTGCCGCCATCGCGGCAGTGCTGGCCTGTGCGGGATGGATCTATTCGCTGGGGCCGGTGCCGCTCGGCAAGGATCTCGAATATTCGCACGTTGTCCTCGATCGAGAGGGGCGGCTTTTGCGGGCCTATGCGACCAATGAAGGCCGCTGGCGGCTTCCGGTTGCCGAGGAGGAGGTCGATCCGCGTTTCCTGAAGCTACTCTTTGCATATGAAGACAAGCGTTTCCGCGAGCATCCCGGCGTCGATGCGCTCGCAATGGGACGTGCGGCGATCCAGTTCGCGTCCAGAGGCCATATCGTGTCCGGTGGATCGACGATCACCATGCAAGTGGCGCGCCTTCTTGAGCCACGCGAGCGCAGAAGCCTGGGCGCCAAGCTACGGCAGGTCGTGCGTGCACTCGAACTCGAGCGCGCGTTAGGCAAGCACGAGATACTGGGTCTCTACCTGACTCTTGCCCCCTACGGCGGGAACCTCGAAGGCCTTCGCGCGGCTTCGCTGGCCTATTTCGGCAAGGAGCCTCGCAAACTGTCGTTGGCCGAAGCCGCACTACTGGTCGCCCTGCCACAATCGCCGGAGTCGCGGCGACCGGACCGTTTCCCTGAAGCCGCGCGTGCCGCGCGCGACCGCGTGCTCGAGCGGGCCACGATGGCAGGGCTCATGCCGCGCGACGAAATTGCGCGCGCACAAACACAACCTGTGCCGCGGGAGCGCAAGCCTTTGCCACTTCTGGCTCCTCACGCTGCGGATCAGGTCGTCTGGGCGGAGCCTGACCGGCGCGAGCATCGTCTGACCATCGACGTTTTCCTGCAAAAGAGCTTGCAGGCGCTGGCATACGAGCGAGCACAGGCGCTCGGGCCCGATATTTCAATTGCGATCCTCGCAGTCGACAATGCAAGCGGCGAGGTGAGGGCCCGTGTTGCGTCGGCGGACTATTTCAATGCGCGCCGAGCCGGTCAGGTGGATATGACGCAGGCGTTGCGGTCCCCCGGATCGACCTTGAAGCCGTTTATTTATGGCCTTGGTTTCGAGGATGGAGTCATCCATCCGGAAACGCTGATCGATGACAGACCTGTCCGGTACGGAAGCTATACGCCAGAAAACTTCGACATGACGTTCCAGGGTACGGTCACCGTCCGCCACGCACTACAACTGTCGCTCAATGTTCCTGCCATTGCCGTTCTCGGCAAGGTAGGGGTCGCCCGGCTGAGTACGCGGCTGTCGGAAACGGGGGCTGCGCTGATCTTGCCGAGAGGCGAGGCTCCCGGTCTGGCCATGGGCCTTGGCGGTGTCGGCGTCAGGCTCTCCGACCTCGTCATGCTCTATTCCGGCCTGGCGCGGCTCGGCATGGCGTTTCCATTGACCGAGCGCCAAGCGGCTGTCGAACGACAGTCGCGACGCCTGCTTGATCAGGTTGCCGCCTGGTATGTCGGCAACATTCTCGAAGGCACACCGCCGCCCGATAATGCACCGCGCGGCCGCATCGCATTCAAGACTGGGACATCGTACGGCTATCGCGATGCTTGGGCGATCGGCTTCGACGGCCGCATGACTATTGGCGTTTGGGTTGGACGCGCTGATGGAGCGCCGGTGCCTGGTCTGGTCGGCCGCGCCTCCGCCGCGCCAGTCCTGTTCGAGGCTTTTGCCCGTTGCGGCCTCGCCACCATGCCACTCCCGGGCGCGCCGAAGGGTTCGATTCTCGCCGGCGGCAATAAGCTGCCGCCACCGCTGCAGCGGTTTAACGTCAACCCGCCAGGGGATCCGATCGAGCCGCCGCGC
>DAISKM010000423.1:0-3792 GCA_036820945.1 Pseudolabrys sp. | reverse complement strand
GCGTACGCGCGATCTCGCGCGCAAGCACGTAGCCGTCCTCGATCGCCGACGCAGCACCTTGCGACAAGAACGGCAGCATCGGATGGGCGGCATCGCCGAGCAGCGTCACGCGCCCTCGCCCCCACTGCGGCAAGGGATCCCGGTCGAACAGGCCCCACTTAAAGCATCGCTCGACACGCTCAAGCACAATGCGCAGGTCACGATGCGCCATCGGAAATCCCGACAGCACGTCTTCGCGTCGACCCTCGACCGACCAGGACTCTTCCACCCAATTGTCTGTTTCTGTTACCGCCACGAGGTTGACCAGCGTGCCGCCGCGCACAAAGTACGCAACGACATGGCCGCGCCGGCCCATCCAGTAATTCATCACGGGCTCGAGATGATTTTCAGGCAGTGCGTCGACCGGAATCAACGCACGCCAGCACATATTGCCGGTAAAGCGCACATTCTGCTCGCCATGAAGAATGGCTCGCACCGTCGAAAGTATGCCGTCGCATCCCACCACGACATCGAAGCGTTCGCGTTGGCCGCCACTGATCTCGACGATCGCACCATCTTCAAGCGGCTCGACTCCGACGCAGCGGGCTTTCAGTCTGATGTCGGCTCCATCCAGCGCGGCGTCCAAAATTTCAAGAAGATCGGCACGATGAATTTGAAACCAGCCGGCGCCGAACCGCTCGGCCATGGCGCCTTTGGCTTGAGTGCGAAATAGAATCTCTCCGGTCATCATGTCGCGGGTAAGCATGAAACCGGGCTCAAAGCCGTGCCGGCGGATAGCGTCCTCGAGTCCGATTGCACGCAAGATCTTCGTTGAGTTGGGGGTGATCTGAATGCCGGCGCCGACTTCTTTCAGTTCGCCTGCTTGTTCGAAGACGACGGGCTCAAACCCGCGCTGGCGCAATGCGATGGCGGCGACCAGTCCGCCGATCCCTCCACCGATCAACGCGATACGCGGCTTGGCTGCCATGGCTTCTCGCTAGTGATCGCTTGGGCGAAATTTCAACGGGGTGGCCCCTAAAAGCACGACGCCTCCGTTTTCCCGTTGCCACGCAGTTACCTGCGCAAAATCGGCCAGCAGCTTTTCGTCCGCCTTGATTCGCTCTGGCGTGCATTGTCCGGCGCTCAACATCTCGGGCAAGCCTTCCGGCAAAGGACCCGGCTCGATCTTTATGGCGCTGCCGGAAATTTCGATACGCGCGGATACGGTTTTGCACCACAGATCGATATTTGCACTCCCATTCGCCTCGACGACCAAAATCGGCATGCGCTTGCCCGGCCGCATTGGCGCAGAATCGAGCAAAAGCTCCTGATCGAATGGAAACTCGTCGCCGGCCGCGATCGCACCGGCAATCAAAAAAGATAGCGCCAGGAGTGCGCCAGCGACACGGCGAATCATTCCGTCCCAACGAGCGTCGTTACCAGCCATTGTGCCGTGCGGAGCAGCCGGGCGTCATCGCCAGGCGCGCCGACTAATTGCACGCCAAGCGGCATGTCATCCTCGCCGGTTAAAAGTGGCAGCGTGATGGCGGGGAAACCGAGCAAAGTCCATAGCGTGCAAAACACAGGATCGCCGGTCGCCTCGCCCTTCGGCGCAACGCCGCGGGCAGCCGGCGTGATGATTGCGGTGCATTCCTGCTGGAACAGTTCCTCAACTGCCTCCCGCATGGCGCGGCCCTGGGCAATGGCAGCGAGGTAATCCGTCGCGCCGACCTTGCGCCCTTCCGCAATCAGATCGCGGAATTGCTTGCTCACCTTTTCGCCGCCCGGATCAGTCAGCTTGCCCAGATTATGCGCCATCTCGGTAGCCATGATCGCCCGATGCGCGCTCCAGGCGGACGCATATTGCTGCGGAAGATCGTAGCTAAAACAGGCATTGCCGAGTTCTTTCGCAAGGTCCTCAAAAGCTTCGCGCGTATCGGCATCGGCCTTGTCCCACATCGGCGTTTTCACAAATGCCAACCGGGGATCGAGTCCGAATTTTTCCCTCGCGGTCTCGAGAAAGTTGCGACCCCCGCGCGGCCGTGTATCTGGATCGTCCGGGTCGAAGCCGGCGATCGCGTCGAGCGCCAGGGCGATGTCCTCGATCGAGCGCGCGAACGGCCCGACATGATCGAGCGTCCGCGACAGAGGCAGCACGCCGGCGCGTGAGACCAGGCCGTGGCTGGGCTTCATGGCGAAGACGCCGCAGAATGCCGCCGGGCGAATGATGGAGCCGTTTGTTTGCGAGCCAAGCGCGATGGGGACCATTCCCGCTGCTACCGCGGCCGCGGAGCCCGAGGACGAACCGCCGGGAGTGCGCTCTGGATCGCGCGGGTTTCGGGTTTTGCCTGGGCTGAAATAGGCGAACTCGGTCGTCACCGTCTTGCCGACGATGACGGCACCAGCCGCGCGCAATTTCGCAACCACAGTCGCGTCGGTACGCGGCCTCCGGCCGGCGAGTAACGGCGACCCGCATTCCGTCGGCCAGTCCGCGGTCTCGATGATGTCCTTGACTGCGACGGGGACGCCATGCAGCGGCCCGATCGGACGGCCGCTCCTGCGCCATTGGTCGGTTTCCCGAGCCTGCGTCAGCGCGAGTTCACGATCGAGGTGCGCGAATGCCTTGACAGTGCCCTCGACCGCACCAATGCGATCGAGGCACGCCCGCATGACTTCCTCTGACGATATCGCGCCACTGGCGATCTCAGCGGCGGCTTGGGCGGCGGTCAGCGCCGATAAATCTTTGTCGGCCAAAGCGAACGAGTCCCGCTCAGTTGCCGTAGAGGTACTTCGGAAGCCAGAGAGTCATGCCCGGCCAGAAATACATCATGACCATGCAGAGGATGACGATCAGCATGTACGGCATCATGCCGCCGAAGATCTGGTTTAGCGTGACATGCGAAGGAGATACGCCCTTGAGATAAAACGCCGACATTGCGACCGGCGGCGACAGGAAAGCCGCCTGCAAGTTGACGAAGACGAGGACTCCCCACAGCACCGGATCGATATTGAAGTGCTTCAACAGCGGCAGAAAAATCGGCACGAAAATGACGATGATCTCGGTCCATTCCAACGGCCAGCCAAGAATGAAAATGATCGCCTGGGACAGGATCATGAACTGCACCGGCGTCATGTTGAGTGAAAGAACCCACTGCTCGACCAGGGCCTGACCGCCGAGAATCGCAAACACGCCGGAGAAGAGCGCCGAACCGACGAACAGCCAGCACACCATCGCGGTCGTCTTGGCGGTGAGGAAGACTGCTTCCTTGGTGCGCTTCCAGTCGAGCGTTCTGGCCTGAAGCGCCAGCAGGAACGCACCCGCGGCGCCGACGCCGGCGGACTCGGTCGCGGTCGTAATTCCGAACAGGATCACCCCCAGCACCACAACCGTGAGAAGGCCGAGCGGCATGATCGATGTTGAGAGCAGCTTGATCACTTCGAGCCGGTCGGCATCGAGCCGCGAATAGTAGCGGACCTGCCACAACAGGCAGACCAGCGCGATGGCGCCGAACCACCAATAGAATGCCGTTGGCGGACCAAAATCCGCGGCCACCGCCTCTTTTTTCAGGCCGGTCATTCCAAGCTGCTGCACACCCTCGACCGCAGCTTCAGGACCGTGCTGCGGGTGGATGACCACGTACCACCAGGTCAACGCAAGCGTGCCGCCGACGATGAGAAACGGGACGAGCGAGTAACCAAAATTCTTGAGAATTGTCAGATAATCGATGCGGCCCTTGTCCGCCTGGATTGCCAGCGCGCGAGACGGCGAAAACAGGGCCGAGCCAAGCCCGACAAACATGTTCTGTGAATACG
>DAISKM010000422.1:0-3795 GCA_036820945.1 Pseudolabrys sp. | reverse complement strand
CGGCCAGCGCGGCGCCGCAAAAGAGACAAACGAAAAGGGCGAAGCGGGCGAGTGGAGCATGCCAGAACAGCCGGTAAAAGCCGCGCCGGGTCAGCAACGCGTCGACTAGAGCAAATACTGCCAGCGAGCACACGAACCAGGCGGCGATCGTCGGCACAAACGCGCCCAAAAGATCAAATTGTGATTGCATTCGACCCTCGTTGCAGGATCATTCGCGCCCGCGTGAGATCGGAGCCAAGCGTCGCAGACCCGACGACGATCCCGTTCAGGGCTTCGATTTCCAACGGCTCAGCTGAGCCCCGGGCCATTGCGAGCGCATGGCGACCAAGCGCACGCGCTTCTCCAGCCCTCCTGCTGAATTTCCAGACAGATGGATTGCGAAGGGTCTGCGACAGCCGGGCGAGCAGACGCGAGGCCTCCGCGGCGATTGCGGGCGCCACCACCGTTCCATCGAGGGAGCTCTTCAGACGGCTGATTGCCTTCGCGGCTGACAGCGCACCGAGCGCACTCGTCAAACATTCATGCGCGAGCTTTGGTTCATCTTTGACCCGGGCCAGCGTGGCGCCAAGCTGTTCGAACAGGGCAAGCAGATAACATCGAAGAGCAGGACCGCAAGGGCAAGCACTGGTGAGGTAGCTCAGGTGTACGAAGAGCTGCCTGCGGAAGCGGCGATCTGCGTAAGCGGGGGTCTCAGGGAAGAAAATTGCAAACAACACCACCGCGACCGCTATTCCTACGAGAACAGCAAGCGACGAGTTAAGAAACGCTGCGGCATCATAGGTCATTACATTGTCGATGTTCGATGCGAAGGCGAAATACACGGCAGACAAGAGGCCGAGCGGGCCGATGCGCGGCTGCGCCATGATGAAACCGCAAGTCAGCATCAGCGGTGCGAGCGCGACCGCCATCGAGGGAAAGTCGATGGCAAGCGGCATCAGGTAGAACTGGGTCGCGAAAACCGGAACCGTTGCGACGAGCACTGTCGCGGCAAGAGCCATGCTGAGCTTGTCCGGCTGCTCGAGGGAAGCGAGCAGGCTGCACACGACCACGGCAACAATGACCGCGATGGGGCCGTCCGGCCAGGCCGTCGCGAACCAAAAAGCAGAGGTGATCGCGACTGCCAGTGCAGAGCGGATCCCCGTCAGAACCGCCGGAACAGGGTCCGACCAAAACCGGCACGCAATGTTCGGTTCGGGCAATTCCTCACCGCGGTCGAAGGCTGCCACACACTCGCGAAGCCGGGCACGCGCAAGGCAGAGGTCTCGCGCATCCGCAGCGCGTACCAGCGCAGATACTATCGCGCTGTTTCCTGTGGAGGACCCGTTCGTATGGGAGATCTCGGTGCCGGCCGACGTGTTTTTTCCCAGCTGCGGCAGTGAACCGACACGATGGCTCGCCGCTGCCTCTGCCGTGGTGCAAAGCTCCACCGCGGCCTGGGTCAACCTGCGCAGCGGTTGATCGAGAACACGCGCCTCAGCGCTCTCGAAATACGTCGAACCCTGCATTGCCTGGATGTCGAGATAGGCCTTGGCGAGCTCAGTCCGCTCGGCGGTGACATGCTTGGAGTCCGCATGGGGGTCGAGAAGGAGGGCTGCGAAGCTCTCCCCGCGACGAGTTAGAGCGCGCACGAGCTCAACGAGCTTTGGCGAGAGCTCGCGCACCAGGATCAAGCGACTGATGAGCGTCGCACAAATGATACCAAGCAAGATCTCCGTGCACCGCGCCAGCAGCAATTCATAGGCTCCAGTCGGCGCGAGGGCGGCCGGGATCCCGACGATTGCGACCGTGTAGCCTGCGAGCTGGAAACCATACGACGCGAAATTGCGAACTGCACGGGCGGCGAAATTGCAGAAGCAGATCCATATGGCTACCGCGGCCACGAACAGCTCGCCGTACTGGGCGAGACCAAATACCAGCGCGATCGAAACGCCCAGCCCCGCGATGGTGCCAAGGATGCGATAGAAGCTCTTGGCGAGAACGAGTCCGCTGTCCGGTTGCGATACGATAAAAACGGTCAGAAACGCCCATCGCGGGTCGTCGAGGCCAGCCCAGAATGCGATGTAGAGTGCGAGCAGGGCTGCCGCGAAGGTCTTGACCGCAAAGGTCAGCCCGACCGCCGTCTGATGATCGAACCAATCCGGCTTTTTGAGGAGCCAAGAGCCCAACGGCATGCTCACGACAGCAGCTTTCATCAGAGGCTCCCGAATCTATTTCTGTCGATCTAGGTCGGGGACGGTCAAGGCAGCGACTTGAGCTTCAGCTGCATTTGACTTAGCCGCCGTTGCCAGCGCGAGCAGTGCAAGACCGGCGGGCAGTGCTAGAGCGCGCAGGCCAAAGCGAGCCTCACAGACGGCACCTATGCAGCAGCCAATGATGAAGCCAGCGATCGACGGCCAAAGTCGATCTGCACGTTCGCGTGCTGCGACCACCTCGTCACGTCGAGCTCCCAGTAGGATGGTGCCGACATCCGTCGTGAAGCGCGCGATGTTGGTTGTTATGACGGCAGTGGCCGGCACGCCATGCAATGAAACCTGCACGAGCGCGTTCTGCACCGCCATTGCCGAGACAGCAAGCATCCCGGCGACGGTGGCGATGGCCCCATTCGGATCGATACTTGGCCCTGTTGCGACGCCGATAATGAGAGAGCCGGAGAGAAGTAAAAATTGCACCAGCAGCAGCGGCCGCAGCGAGTCGAGCCCGATCGTTTCAAAGCCGCCTGCCGACAATCTCGCCAGGCAGAGCACCAACATGAAGACGGGAACCGACAGGATCGCAGCCCACTGCGCAGCCTCGCCAGTGACAACATGCGCGGCGACTATCACAAGGTTGCCGGTGATGTGAGCGGTAAACAATCCGCCGAAACCAAGAAAGCCGATCACATCCATGCTCCCCGCGGTAAGGCTAAGCACGAACGGCAGCAACCGAATGCCGAACCACGAATCTGCCGAAGGCATCGCCGTATCGGTCATCGGACGGGTTCTCCGATGGTCCGATAAAAAGCGTACGAGGCAAGCCACTTGAACAAAACTCCAACCGCGATGCCGACTAGGGTATCGACGAGACGAAGAATCGGTTGATGCCAAGCCGGCTGCGTGCTCAGCGCTGCGGCTAGAGATACAATATCCGCTTCCGCCAGGAGAAACGGAAGATCGACATATTTCATGTCCAGCGCCAAACAAGCTGGGTTGTTATAGGTGTCGTATCCGACCAGTCTGCAACCGAAGCCCTTCATGATATGCGCCAACGCCGTTCCAATTTTGCCCGTACCTACGATTCCAACAGTCTTGTCGGCTAAGTTGAAGCCAACCAGCCCACTTAGGTCGAAATTGCCTTCACGGACGCGGTTGTAAGCATGATGGATGTTCCGGTTCAGGGCCAGCATCAGAGCAACCGCATGCTCGGCAACGGCCTCGGGGGAGTAGGCCGGCACGCGCATAACCGTCATCTTGAGCTTTTCGGCACTCGCCAGATCTACATTGTTGAATCCGGCAGACCTTAGCGCAATCAATCGGGTGCCGCCCGCGGCAAGCACGGCGAGCGTGGGGCCATCGAGCTGATCGTCCACGAAAGCGCAAACTGCAGGGCACCCTACTGCCACCGTCGCGCTCGCACGGTGCAGACTCTCTGCGTGATAAATCAGCTCATGCTTGAATTTCCTGTTCGCCTCATCCAGGAACTGACGGTCGTATTCTCTTGTGCTGAATACGGCTGTTTTCAAGGTCATTCCTCCAACTTGGTCGCCAACCCGATCATGAGCGCAAGGAACGCCAAACCGGTCCGCCAAAGCCCACAGCC
>DAISKM010000421.1:0-3834 GCA_036820945.1 Pseudolabrys sp. | reverse complement strand
GCCTGGGTGGTGGCGAGGCAGATGTTGCTGGCATAGCCGCCGACAATGCAGACCACGTCCGCCGAATTCATCTTCTCGACCTCGGCGGTGCCGCCGTCCGGGGTCGACTGCGCGTCGCCAAGTACTGGGTCGATCTTGCCCAAGCCCTTGACGCCGCCGGCAGCGTTGATCTCCTCGATCGCCATGGTCGCGCCGAGACGGCCTTGCTGGCCGGAATAAGACAGCGCGCCGGTGACCGGATGCAGTACGCCGAGTTTCACAGCTGCACCCTGCGCGCGCAGCACGGAAGGCATCGCAATGCTGCCGCTTGCCGCAGCCGCGACGCCCAGTGCCGTCGTGGCGAACACCTGACGGCGGCTGAGCGAATTTTTCTGGTTCGGCATGGTGACTTCCCTCCTCATTTGGCGTTACGGCAGGCGAGCGTTCAAGGCTGATGCTATTGCTTAGAGCCCTTGGACTTGGCGTACAATATTGCGGACGTCCGACAGGCCCGCAACAGCTAAAGCAGATCAGACCGGCATGAACGAGCCGCGCACCCTAATCGACAAGTTGTGGTTATCGCACGAGATTGTGCGGCGCGACGACGGGGCCGCTTTGCTCCTGGTTGACCGCCATTATGTGCATGAGGGCTCGTTCCATGCTTTCAGCCAAATGAAGGAACGCAGGCGCACCGTTGCCGAGCCGGCCCTCACCTTCGGCGTCGCCGATCACTATGTCCCGACGCGCGGCCGTGACAAAGACATCGCCAATCCCGAGATTGCGGCCATGGTTAGCAAGCTCGAGGCCAATGCGGCAGAAAGCCACATAACGCTGTTCGGCTTGCATGATCCGCGCCAGGGCATCGTGCATGTCGTCGGCCCTGAGCAGGGATTGACCCTGCCGGGATTGCTGATCGTTTGCGGCGACAGCCACACCTCGACGCACGGCGCTTTCGGCGCCTATGCCTTCGGCATCGGCGCGTCTGAGGTGGCGCACGTCCTGATGACGCAAACGCTCTGGCAGAAGAAACCGAAGCGAATGCGTATTGCTGTAGAAGGCGCTGCTGCCTCCGGCGTCGGTGCGAAGGATATCGCGCTCGCCATTATCGCAAAGGTCGGCGCGGATGGCGCGCAAGGCCATGCAATTGAGTTCGCGGGGGGCGCCATTCGTGCCCTGTCGATGGAAGGGCGCATGACTCTCTGCAACATGTCGATCGAAGCCGGCGGCCGCTGCGGGATGGTTACGCCCGACGAAACGACTTTCGCCTATCTGAGAGGGCGGGCCTACGCGCCGAAGGGAGAGGCATTCGATCAAGCCATCGAGGCATGGTCGGCGCTTGCTTCCGATCCCGACGCGACGTTCGACCGCGAGGTGACACTCGATGCGAGCGCCATCGCGCCTATTGTCACCTGGGGAACGACACCGGACGATGCCCTGCCGATCGACGGATATGTACCCGATCCTGCGCGCGAGACAAATCCGGTGCGCGCCAAATACTTGCGTGATGCGCTAGACTACATGGCGATCGTGCCCGGCAAGAAACTGACCGAAATCGCAATTGACCGGGTCTTCATCGGCTCCTGTACCAACTCGCGCATCGAAGACCTGCGCGCTGCCGCGGCGGTTCTCGCCGGCCGTGTCAGCAAGGTGCCCGGATTGGTATCGCCAGGTTCCTCGACGGTTAAACGTCAGGCAGAGGAAGAAGGCCTCGACCGTATCTTCCGTGAGGCAGGGCTTGAATGGGCGGACTCCGGCTGCTCCATGTGCGTTGGGATCAACGGCGATGTGGTGCAGTCGGGTGAACGTTGTGCATCGACCACTAACCGCAATTTCCGCGGCCGTCAGGGACCGGGTGCGCGTACCCATCTGATGTCACCCGCGATGGTCGCCGCAGCCGCAGTCAGCGGGCACCTTGCCGATGTCCGTCCACTGCTGAGCGGCCGCAAGGTGTAAGGGCAAGGCGTGGAAAAGTTCGTACAACTTACGGCCAGGGCCTGCCCGTTGCTGCTGGCCAACCTGAACACCGACCAGATTCTTCCGGCGCGATATCTCAAATGGCCGCGCTCGAAAGGTCTCGGCTCGGTGCTTTTCCAGGATCTGGGCGTCGACAGTGACGGCAAAGAACGAAAGGACTTCCCGCTCAATCAGCCTCTTTGGCAAGACGCCAGAATTTTGCTCGCGGGCCGCAACTTTGGCGGCGGCTCGTCACGTGAAGCCGCCGTTTACGCATTGTACGACCATGGATTTCGTTGCGTTATCGCACCATCGTTCGGCGATATCTTTGCCCAGAATGCGGTCAAGAACGGATTGCTGACAGCGACCGTTTCCGAAGCCGACGTCGCTGACATGGCGGCAATGGTCTCTGCAAATGCGCAGCTGCCAATCACCGTCGATCTCGAAAGGAAAACCATTGTCTGCGGCAATATGACGTACGTTTTTGAAATTGATCCGGTTAGCCGCAACCAGCTCCTGAATGGGTGGGATGATGTCGATCTCACCGAAAGCTACAAGGAACAAATAGCCCAATTTTCGGCCGACTATCGGTCGCGCAGACCGTGGGTCGTCCCGGCAAAGTCTTGAGGCGCTCATTTGAGCACCTGCTCGGCAGCCGCCCGCCCCGCCAGGTTGCCGAGCACCGTTGCAGTGAGCAGACCATTGCCTGACAGGTAACCCGCCGCGATCGAACCCGACACGCCTGCTGCCGCGCCCCCTGCCGCAAAGAGGTTTGGAAAGGCTGTCCCGTCTTTGCGTTTGACGCGGCCACATGCATCGACCGCGAGCCCTCCTTGGGTATGAAATAGCGCGCCGGTTACTTTGACGGCGTGATAAGGCGGCTTGCAAGACTGTTCGGTTCGAAACTGGCGGCCATAACGATCGCGACCGCCGATCAATTTTAATTTTTCCACGTCGTGCCATTCGGCGACAATGTTTGCGAAAGGTACGTGGATCGTCTGTGCCATGTCTTCAACGGTATCGAAACCAAGAACCGCGCCGGCACGTTCCGCTTCGCGGAAATCCTCGAACTGTCGAGCTACCGCCGCTATTCGTGCATCGAATATGTCCCACACGAATCCCCCCGGCTGTCTCAGGACCTCGGCGGCCTGCTCCGAGTAGCCGCAGGTCTCGTCACCGAAGCGGCGCCCCTCGCGATTCACCTGGATGCCTCCTTCCATGATAACGGCCCAGGTGATCAGGATGTTATGCGGCGTCGCCAACGAGCCATGGCCTTGATAGGCGCCGAGATGGGCCAGCTGCGCGCCGAGGGCGCTGCCCCACATGACAGCATGGCCGCAATTTCCGGGATGCCCGAAGTAGAGCGCGCTCTCCATCTCGGGGATGTAGCGACGAACGAGTTCGGGGCTGCCACCAAAACCGCTGCAGGCGAGGATCAAAGCATCGCAGCCGATCCGCTCGCGCGTGCCGTCAGGGCGGGCGATCTCGATTCCCAGAATGCAGCCATCGCGATCGACGATCAGATGTTCAGCCGCGCTGTGCGTAAGAATGACGATGTCGTTCTGTTCGGCCGCGTCGCGCAGGCGGTCGATGAGTTCACGGCCGGTACGGCTTGGCAGGCCATGCATGCGCATGGCGGAATGCCCCGGATAGTTGAAACTGTCGACGACTTCGAAGGGCAGCCCATGACGTTCTGCAAGCCATTCGACCAGCGGGGCCGCGCCGGCAGCGACAGCATGCACGACCGCGGGATCAGCTTCGCCCCTCGCCTTGCGCGCGATATCAACGGCAAACGTTTGCGGATTGTCGGAGATGCCCTTGACGCGCTGGAATTTAGTTCCTGCGGCCGGAATGAGTCCGGCCGACAGCGCCGTTGAGCCAGCGGGAGTTGCATCGCGCTCT